>NZ_JBQENM010000001.1:199078-463578 GCF_052044795.1 Ensifer sp. 22521 | reverse complement strand
TGTGGCGGCACCCAGTTGATGTTCTGGTTCGGGTCCTTGATGTCGCAGGTCTTGCAGTGCACGCAGTTCTGCGCGTTGATGACGAAGACAGGCTTGCCGTCCTTCTCCACCCATTCGTAGACCCCGGCCGGACAGTAGCGCGTCGACGGGCCGGCAAAGACGTCGAGTTCCGACGTGCGCTGCAGCTCCGGATCCTTGACCTGCAGGTGGATCGGCTGGTCTTCCTCGTGGTTGGTGTTCGACAGGAACACCGAGGACAGCCGGTCGAAGGTCAGCACGCCATCCGGCTTCGGATAATCGATCTTCTGGTGCTGCGCGGCCGGCTCAAGGCTCTGCGCGTCAGTCTTGCCGTGCTTCAGCGTGCCGAAGAACGAGAAGCCGAACAGCTGGTTGGTCCACATGTCCAAGCCGCCGAGCGCAACGCCGATCGCCGTGCCGAACTTCGACCACAGCGGCTTGACGTTCCTGACCCGCTTCAGGTCCTGGCCGATGGCGCTGTCGCGCCAGCCGCGCTCGATCTCGATCGGCTCGTCATTGGCGCGGCCGCTCGCGATCGCCGCCGCCAGCTTCTCGGCCGCGAGAATGCCCGACAGCACCGCATTGTGGCTGCCCTTGATGCGCGGCACGTTGACGAGACCGGCCGAACAGCCGATCAGCGAACCGCCGGGGAACGACAGCTTCGGCACCGACTGGTAGCCACCCTCGGTGATCGCGCGGGCACCGTAGGAGAGCCGCTTGCCGCCCTCGAAGGTGCCGCGGATCGCCGGATGGGTCTTGAAGCGCTGGAATTCCTCGAACGGGAAGAGATAGGGGTTCTTGTAATTGAGGTGCACGACGAAGCCGACGGCGACCAGGTTGTCTTCGAGATGGTAGAGGAACGAACCGCCGCCGGTCTTCATGCCGAGCGGCCAACCGAAGGAATGCTGCACCAGCCCGGGCCGGTGGTTCTCGGGCTTGACCTGCCAGAGCTCTTTCAGGCCGATGCCGAATTTCTGGACGTCGCGATCCCTGGAGAGATCGAATTCCGCAATCAGCTGCTTGGCGAGCGAACCGCGCACGCCCTCGCCGATCAGCGTGTATTTGCCCAAGAGCGCCATGCCGCGGGCGAAGTTCGGTCCCGGTTCGCCATTGCGCTCGATGCCCATGTCGCCGGTGGCAACGCCGATGACCGCACCCTTGTCGTTATAGAGCACTTCGGTTGCGGCAAAGCCCGGATAGATCTCGACGCCGAGGGCTTCCGCATGGCTTGCCAGCCAGCGACAGACGTTGCCGAGCGATACGATGTAGTTGCCGTGATTGTTCATCAGCGGCGGCATCAGGAAGTTCGGCAGGCGCATTGAGCCGGCCGGGCCCAAGAACAGGAAGTGGTCGTCCGTGACCTCGGTCTTGAACGGATGATCGGCCTCGTCGCGCCAGCCCGGCAGCAGCCGGTCGATGCCGATCGGATCGACGACGGCGCCCGAGAGGATATGCGCGCCGACTTCGGCGCCCTTTTCCAAGACGACGACCGAAAGCTCCGGATTGACCTGCTTCAGCCGGATCGCCGCCGCAAGACCGGCAGGCCCCGCCCCGACGATGACAACGTCGAACTCCATGCTCTCGCGTTCGGGCAGATCTTGCTCGGTCATACCGTCTCTCCAGTCTCACCGGTCTTCTGCCGGTTCAGTTCCCAGGACATATCATTCCGTCATGGCAAATGCAGTTTGGCTTGTCGAGCCGGGATGCGACAGACGATGCCCGCTTTTGCGCATGAGGTCATGAGTTTAGGGCAAATGTTTATATGACGTGTACGTAAACGTAAATACATCATTTTGTCGCGTGCCGACGCTATGAGCCATTCGGCCTTGCTTTTGCCGAAGAGCCATGCCACGAGGCCGCCGCACCCTTCCGGCGGTCCGCGCCGGCATATCCCATTCGCAAACGGCACTCGACTCGGCGCCCCTCTGGCGCCCGGACGACGTGTCTTTTGCCGACTTCGGGGCCGGCCGCCTGAACATGCGGAGACGGCCCGACAAAATTACATGTTGCGTTGCGCGCCGCCGGCTTGCTCCGGGCGGCGGAGCGACGCCAGACGCAAGGAGACCACCATATGGCCAAGGCACTGGGCTTCGACTTCGGCACCACCAATTCCGTGCTTGCCGTTGCCGCCGGCGATACCACCCACTCGATGCAGTTCGACAGTCTCGCCGGCACGACCGACGCCATGCGCACCGCGCTTTCCTTCATGAAGGACGCCAACCTTGGCGCCCAGGCACTGAAGGTCGAAGCCGGCCAGGCGGCGATCCGCGCCTTCATCGACAATCCGGGCGACTGTCGTTTCCTGCAATCGATCAAAACCTTTGCCGCAAGCCCCCTCTTCCAGGGCACGCAGGTCTTTGCCAAGCGCCACAGCTTCGAGGATCTGATGCGGGTGTTCCTGAACAAGCTGCGCGACTATGCCGGCGACAGCTGGACGGATCAGTATAGCCGCATCGTCGTCGGCCGACCGGTGCATTTCGCCGGCTCCAGCCCTGATCCGGCGCTCGCGCTTGAACGCTATGGCGCAGCCCTCTCGGAATTCGGCTTCCCGGAGGTGCACTACGTCTACGAGCCGGTGGCGGCGGCCTTCTACTTCGCGCAGAACCTGAAGCAGGATGCAACGGTCCTGGTCGCCGATTTCGGCGGCGGCACCACCGACTATTCGCTGATCCGCTTCGAGACCAAGGCAGGGCGGCTGACCGCAACCCCGATCGGTCATTCGGGTGTGGGCATTGCCGGCGACCATTTCGACTTCCGCATCATCGACAACGTCGTCTCGCCGCTGATTGGAAAGGGGAGTCTCTTCAAGAGCTTCGACAAGCTGCTTGAAGTGCCGTCGAATTACTATGCGAATTTCGGCCGCTGGAATCAGCTGTCCATCTTCAAGACGTTGAAAGATTTCACGGATCTGAAAAAGCTCGTGCGCCAGAGCCTCGAGCCGGAAAAGCTCGAAGCCTTCGTCGACCTGATCGAACATGACGAGGGCTATCCGCTCTACAACGCGATTTCGGCGACGAAGATGCGGCTGTCGCAGGAAGACGAGACCGAATTCTATTTCGCCCCGCTCGGCGAAATGTCGCGCCGCACCGTTCGCCGCAGCGACTTCGAAGGCTGGATCGCGCCGGAGCTGGCCCGCATCGAGGGCGCACTCGACGACGTGCTGCAGTCGACCGCGACGGCGCCCGGGTCGATCGACAAGGTGTTCTTGACCGGCGGCACGTCTTTCGTTCCGGCGGTGCGCGGCATCTTCGAGCGGCGCTTCGAGGCCGACCGCATCGAAAGCGGCGGCGAACTGCTGTCGATCGCTCACGGTCTGGCGCTGATCGGCGAGCACGAGGACATCGCCCACTGGACGGCCAATGCGGCGTAAGCCGAGGCCTGCGCGCCTGATGTGCATGACCTTGGATAGGAATGCCGGGGGCCGGAAAAGCGGTTCCGGTCCGACGGCTTATGGGTTAGGTTGGCGGCCATGATTTCCGCCCACGATCTCTCTCCGGCGCAGCTTGCCGCCCTCCTCGCCTTCCATGCGGATGCGGGCGTCGAATGGCTGCTGGAAGAGGAGCCGGTCGACCGCTTCGCCGAGTTCGAGGCAATGAAGGCGGCGCGCGGCAACGCGCGCGCGCCGGCGGCCAACGACCGTGGGGAGACACCCGCTTCGCAACCGGCTGCACGCCAGACAGCGGCAGCGGCTGCCCCCGCTTCCGCTCCATCCCGCGAAAGCCGCGCACCCGCTCCGGCCGCGAGCGCCCCTGCCGTCGCCATTCCCGATGCGCAGGCGATCGAAGAGGCGCGCTTTGCCGCCGAATCAGCCCGATCGCTCGCCGAGCTCAGGGTTGCGATGGAGGGTTTTGCCGGCTGCAATCTCAGGAACAGCGCCCGCAACCTCGTCTTTGCCGAGGGCGACCCGGCAAGCGGCATCATGATCGTCGGCCCGATGCCCTATGCCGACTGCGATCGCGACGGCCAGCCCTTCGCAGGCCGGCTCGGCGAGATGCTGACCCGCATGCTCGCCGGCATCGGCTTGGCGCGCGAAAGCGTACTGCTCAGCAACGTCGTGCCCTGGCGCCCGCCGGGCAACCGCGTGCCAACGGCGCGCGAAGCCGACATCTGCCGTCCCTTCATCGAACGACAAATCGCCCTTGCCGAGCCCAAACATCTGCTTTTGCTCGGCAATTTCACCGCCCGCTTCTTCTTCGGCGGCAACGACACGATCCATCAGCTTCGCGGCGAATGGCGGGAGCTTTCGATCGGCGGCATCACGGTGCCGACGCTCGCAACGTTGCACCCGCAGGATCTGATGACGGCGCCCGTCAACAAGCGCTTCGCCTGGCAGGACCTGCTTGCCTTCAAGGCCCGGATCCAAGGCTGACCCTCGCCGAATTACGGTGCGCCCATGCGGCGCCAACCTGCCTGCCCGCTTTATGAACAAAGAATGAAGAAAGCCATGCGGTTTGCGCATATCAGCGGCGCATTATGACGCATTGCAAAATGAGATGTTGCAGCGCAATATACTGGCACGGGAGGAATGGAATAAGGAATTGAACCATGACTGCCCGCTTTCGTCCGATCCACAGCAGCTTTGAGACGCTCCGCCACACCGGCGCTGCTTACCGGACGCCGTTCAACCGCTTCGGAACGGCAGCCAACGAGCAGATGACCGCGATCGGCCTTGCCCGGACCACCCGTCCGGCGCAGATTTTCGCCGATTTCATTCAGCGCTGATCCCCACGCGATACGCTTGACCGCGTATCGCGTGCACAAGTCGCCATTATCGGCCGACGACGAAGAAAGGAACGCAACCATGACCAAGCCCATCGTTAGCCTCAAGGTCCTGTTCGATTCGATCTCCGACATCGGTACTGCCGTGCGTGCCTCGCGCGAATACACCATTCTCAGCACCAAGAAGGATGCACGCCGCGCCCATCGCGTGGCCGTGAGCCCGCTGCTGCCGAACTGATCGCTGCCGGCAAAGAGGCCTACCGCCTTTTTGCCATCGCCTGTCGCAATCGACAGCGCCCGAAAAACTGGATAGAGCCACACTCGCTTTGACCTTGGAGTGTCGGGCTCATCCGGTATCCGTCAGACCGTCCTCGCTCCACCTGCGCTTGCCTGCCGTCGCCATCGATGGAGGGGCGCCTTGTTTTCAGGAGCGCCGATGCTGGCCAACCTCGCTTCCGTCTTCAGCCTGATGGTGTCGACCCTGCTCATGATGGTCGCCTTCGGCCTTCAGAGCTATGTCATCCCGGTGCGCTCCGTCGCAGAGAACTGGTCGACGCTGACGGTTTCGATCATCGCCACCGGCTACACGGTCGGCTTCACGCTATCCTGCATCGTCACGCCGAAATTCGTGTTGCGCGTCGGCCATGTGCGCGTCTTCACGGCGCTGATCACGCTGCTTTCCATCGCAATCCTGCTTTGCGGCCTCATCGTCGACTGGCGCGCCTGGATCGCGTTTCGCGCCATATCGGGCTTTGCGATTTCCGGAAGCTACCTCGTCATCGAAAGCTGGCTCAACGAACGCGTCACCAACGAAAACCGCGGCCTGCTGTTTTCGCTCTACCTGATCACGACGATGGTCGGCACGATCGGCGGACAATATATGGTGCCGCTCGGCGACCCGACGAACACATCCCTGTTCATGCTCTGCGCCGTGCTGTTTTCGCTCGCCCTCCTGCCGACGGCCCTCTCCTCCTCGCCGATGCCCGCACCGCCCGCGCAGGCCAAGTTCGACATCCCGACGCTCTTCCGCCGCTCGCCGGTCGCCGTCGTCGGCGGCTTTCTCGCCGGTGCGCTCTCCGGCGCCTGGCTCAATCTCGGCGGCGTCTTCACCCAGAAGATCGGTCTTTCCACCGCCGAAGGTGCGACCCTGCTCGCCTCGCTTTTGACCGGCAGCGCGATCTCGCAGATCCCCATCGGCCGCCTCTCCGACAAGATCGACCGGCGCATCGTCATGATCGGCTGCGGCGTCGTCGGCGTCGTCTCCTGCCTGGTGATGTCGGCCGCAATCGGCAGTTCGCCGACCGTTCTCTACGCCATCGCCGCCCTCGTCGGTTCGGTACTGTTTCCGATCTATGCGCTCAACGTCGCGCATGCGAACGACCTCGCCAAACCCAACGAGTATGTCGAGACATCGTCCGGCCTGATGATCACCTATGGGCTCGGCACGATCTCCGGCCCTCTGATGGTCGGGCCGGTCATGGATCGCTTCGGCCCGGCGGCGCTGTTCCTCGTTCTCGCTGTCTATTTCGCCCTCTATGGCGGCTACGCCGCCTGGCGCATCCTGCAGCGCGAGCAGCACAAGGGCCTGGTCGCCAAGACCGATTTCCAGGCAACGAGCGTGATGCCGACACCCGGACCTGACGTGACGAGCCCCATCGCCCAGCAGATGGCGCAGGAACCGCTGATCGATGACGACACGGTTCCTGCCTGGGATAAGCCGCGCTCATAAAGGCCACCGACAGAAGCGAACTCGCGCTTCGTCCTCAGCCCTGCGGCGTCACGTGCTTGCGGGCGCCCCTGCGCTCCAGCCCGAGCCGATGTTCGCGGAAGATGATGAAGATGCCGGCCCCGACGACGATGGCGGTGCCGATCAGCATGGTGGCCGTCGGAACATCGTCGAACAGAAAATAACCGATGATCAAGCCGAGCACGATCGACGTGTATTCGAACGGCGCGATCGTCGACATGTCGGCATGACGATAGCTCTCAGTCAAAAGGATCTGCGCGACGCCGCCGCAGAAGCCGGCGACCATAAGCAGCAGGAAGGCTTCGCGCGAGATCGACGGCCAGCCGAAGGGCAGCGTCGCCAGCGAGAAGACCGAGGCCGACAGCGAGAAGTAGAGCACGATCGTATGGGTCCGCTCGTTCTTGACGAGCTTTCGCACCAGCACCATTGCCACCGCGCCGAGAGCCGCCGAAACCAGCACCGCTGCGGCGCCCAGCGCCTCCAGCGAACCGACGCCGCCTTCGCGGAAAAGGGTCAGCCGCGGCCACGTGATGATCATCACGCCGACCAGCCCGATGACCACCGCCGACCAGCGATAAAGCCGCACCGTCTCGCCAAGGAAAAGTGCCGCGAAGGCGACGGCGATCAGCGGCATGGCGTAGCCGATGGCGATCGCTTCGGGCAGCGGCAGATGCACGAGGCCGTAGAAGCCGAAGCTCATTGCGAGAATGCCGACGAAGCCGCGGGCGATATGGCCGGTGAAATCCTCTGTCTTGAAAGCATCGCGCAACTGTCCGCGGAAGGCGAGATAGCCGAGAATGGGCACCATGGCGAAGGCCGAGCGGTAGAAGGTGATCTGGCCGGTGGCCATCTCGTTTCCGGCGGCCTTGATCAACGTCGACATGCAAACGAAAATGACGACGGAAAGGACCTTGAGCAGGATCCCCTTCATCGGGCTTTCGACTTCCGCATCCATTGAGGGCACTTTTCGAACAGCCTCCGCCGGCGATCAGCAGACACGAGGGCTGGTTTGGAGATTTTTAGGCGGAGAAACCGCCACAGGACTTCGTCACCTTAGCGACGCTCGGCAAGAAAGTCGGATCAAACTTCGTGATGAATGACGTTTTTTCTTGATCGATTGCCGTTCGGCAAAACGACGTCGAGCTTTTCTTTAGCTGCCGCGAAAAAAACCTTTCCAATTCATGTCTTGTTAGTCCCACTTCGGTACACGTCAATCCGATAAGGGAGCGGGAAGACCTTCGGGAAGACATGCCTTTTCTGTCGAAAGTGCGGTCGCCGGCATCACAATCGTGTGGCATTATCCGACTTTTCGCCCCTTGGCCTTTTCACCATCACAGGCGCCCACTACAAATTCTCCAGTAGAACGGCGCAAGCGGGACTGACCATGCGGACAAATACTGGCCAGATTATTCATCTGGAAGACTATCGGCCGACCAACTTCGTTCTGGAGAGAGTGGATCTGACCTTTGAGCTAGACCCGAAGGAAACCAAGGTCGAAGCCCGATTGATCTTCCATCGTCGCGAAGGCGTCGACGCATCGGCGCCTCTGTTGCTCGACGGTGACGAGTTGAAGATGACCGGCCTGCTGCTGGACCAGGAAGAGCTCGCAACCGCCCTCTACGACGTTGCCGACGATACGCTGACCATCCGCGGCCTACCGGAAACCGCACCCTTCGAAATCACCATCACCACGCTGCTTTCGCCTGATACGAACACGCAACTGATGGGGCTTTACCGCACCAACGGCATCTACAGCACCCAGTGCGAGGCCGAAGGCTTCCGCCGCATCACCTATTTCCCCGATCGTCCGGATGTGCTTGCCGTCTACACGGTCAACATCATCGCCGACAAGGCGTCCGCTCCCCTCCTGCTGTCCAACGGCAACTATCTCGGCGGCGCCGACATGGGCGACGGCCGCCATTTCGCCGCCTGGTTCGACCCGCATCCGAAGCCGAGCTACCTCTTCGCGCTCGTCGCCGGCGATCTCGGCGTCGTCGAGGATACGTTCACGACGATGTCCGGCCGCGAAGTCGCGCTGAAGATCTATGTCGAGCACGGCAAGGAGCCACGCGCCTCCTACGCCATGGACGCGCTCAAGCGCTCGATGAAGTGGGACGAAGATGCCTTCGGCCGTGAATACGACCTCGACATCTTCATGATCGTCGCCGTCTCCGACTTCAACATGGGGGCGATGGAGAACAAGGGTCTCAACGTCTTCAACGACAAATACGTGCTCGCCGATCCGGAAACGGCGACCGATGCGGACTACGCCAATATCGAGGCGATCATCGCGCACGAATACTTCCACAACTGGACCGGCAACCGCATCACCTGCCGCGACTGGTTCCAGCTGTGCCTCAAGGAAGGCCTGACGGTTTACCGCGACCACGAATTTTCCGCCGACATGCGCTCGCGTGCGGTCAAGCGCATTGCCGAGGTGCGGCACCTGAAGTCGGAGCAGTTTCCCGAGGACGCCGGCCCGCTGGCCCATCCGGTGCGGCCGACGAAGTATCGCGAAATCAACAACTTCTATACGACGACCGTCTACGAAAAGGGCTCGGAAGTCACCCGCATGATCGCGACGATCCTCGGCCGCGATCTGTTCAAGAAGGGCATGGACCTCTATTTCGACCGGCACGACGGCCAGGCCGTCACGATCGAAGATTTCGTCGCCTGCTTCGAAGAGGCAAGCGGCCGAGATCTCCGCCAATTCGCGCTCTGGTACCACCAGGCCGGAACGCCGCTGGTCACCGCTTCTGGCGCCTATGACGCGGCCAAGCAGACCTTCACCTTGTCGCTCGAGCAGACCGTGCCAGCGACGCCCGGACAGGGCGCCAAGGAGGCGATGCATATTCCGCTGCGCATGGGTCTGCTGCTTGAAGGCGGCAGCGAAGTCGACCTCTCCTCGGTCTCCGGCGCCGACTTGACCGGCGACGTCCTGCACCTCACGGAGCGCAAGCAGACGGTGGTTTTCTCCGGCATCCCGTCGCGCCCGGTGCCGTCGTTCAACCGCGGCTTCTCCGCGCCGATCAATCTGCATATCGAGCAGAGCGCCGAGGACCTCGCACTAATCGCGCATCACGAAAGCGACCTCTTCGCCCGCTGGCAGGCGCTCAACGCCATTGCGCTCAGCAACCTGGTCGAGGCCACGGCGAATGTCCGCGCCGGAAAGCCGGTCGTTTGCGACAAGGCGCTCATCGACGGCCTGATCCGCGCCGCCGCGGATGACACGCTGGAGCCCGCCTTCCGCTCGCAGGCGCTGGCGCTGCCGAGCGAATCCGATATCGCCCGCGAGATCGGCACGAACAACGATCCCGACGCGATCCACGCCGCACGTCAGCAGATCCTGGTGGCCGTTGCCGCTGCCGGACGCAACACCTTCCTCAAGTTGGCCGAAGACCTCGTTTCGTCAGGCGCGTTCAGCCCGGATGCTGCGAGTGCAGGCCGGCGGGCGCTGCGCAACAGCGCCCTCACATACCTCGTCCAGGGCGATGAAGGGCCGGAGCGCGCCGCCAAGGCCTTTGCCGCCGCCAACAACATGACCGATCTCAGCCATGCGCTGGCGCTGCTCGCGCACCGCTTTCCGGATGCCGCCGAGACCTCGGAAGCGCTTGCGACGTTCCGCAAGCGTTTTGCCGACAACGCACTCGTCATCGACAAGTGGTTCGCCGTCCAGGCGACCATCCCCGGCGCCGCAACGCTCGATCGCGTCAAGGCGCTGATGGCCGAGCCCCTGTTCAATGGCAACAATCCCAACCGCGTGCGCTCGCTGGTGGGCACCTATGCCTTCGCCAACCCGACCGGCTTCAATCGCGCCGATGGTGAGGGCTACCGCTTCCTCGCGCGCCAGATCCTCGACATCGACCCGCGCAACCCGCAGCTTGCGGCCCGTATCCTCACCTCGATGCGTTCCTGGCGCTCGCTGGAGGACAAGCGCGCCGGTCATGCCCGCAAGGCCTTGAAGGAGATTGCCGGAGCGTCGAAACTTTCGGCCGACGTCGGCGACATCGTCGAGCGGATGCTCAAGGCCTGAGTCCTAGAGCATCCGGCTTCAAGTGGAATCACTGCTCTAGAATCAAAGTGCTAGAGCGTCCTTTGTGCGTTCATCTGAACGCACTGCGCTCTGGAACTCATTGATTTTGTTTAGGGCCGGGCCGCTCACGCGACCCGGCCTACTATTTCCCAACGATAAGAAATGGTTAACAAATCTTTACCAACGCCTCTGGACAAGGCGAATCGCCCTGTGATTCATTGAGTCAGATTCGGGCGAGCGGCGCGCCGAATCATCAGAGGGTTTTCAGATTGGGAAAGATGGCGGACGCGCGACAGGCGAGCGCAGCCGACGGGCGGTTGCGACTCAAGTTTCCGGGGCTTGCCGGCCGCCTGGAGCAGGAGTTTATCTCGCAGGCGAAGATCTTTGCCGGACCGACCTCGCGGCGTCTGGCGAGCGCGGAGCCCGTTCTCAAACGTTCCATCCCGATCCTCATCATCGCATTCCTGATCATCGTAGCGGTCTCGCGCATGTCCAGCATCATGGACGAGCACGCCCGCATGGAAGAGAGTTCGCGCCAGACGGTCGGGCTTGCGGCCGCCATCGCGGTTGCGGCCTTCCAGACGGACGGTGCAGCCCTTTTTGACGAGGGCCGCCGCGCGGACGCGGAGCAACGTTTCAGCCAGTATCTGCCAACCGGCATGCTCGATCCCGGCACGTTCATCCTTGCGGTCCGCAAGGATGGCCGGATCTTCGCCAGCACCCAGGAAGGCGGGCCGCTCATCGGCCGGACGCTGGCGGCGGTCGCGCCGGATATCGCGACGTTGCAGTATTTCGGCGAACATTCCAGCGTCATGAAGACACCGATCGTCGGTGTCGACCATATCGTAGCACTGGCGCAATTGCCCGATGCCGCCGGGGTGGTGCTGGCCGCAACGCCGATCACCCAGCTCGAAACGACCTGGCGCGACGAGGTGTCACTCAACGTTACGCTCTTTGCGGGCATTTCGGCGATCCTGCTGATGGTGCTTTACGCCTACTACATTCAGGCCAAGCGGGCCCGCGACGCGGATTCGGTCTTTGTCGAATCCAACCTGCGTGTCGAGACGGCGCTGTCACGCGGCCGTTGCGGCCTCTGGGATTTCGACCTCGCCAACCGTCGGCTGTTCTGGTCGCGGTCGATGTACGAGATGCTTGGCATGCCCGGCGAGAGCAGCGTGCTCTCCTTCGGCGACGCCGCACGGCTGATGCATCCCGATGATCGCGGCATCTACGGCGTTGCGCGCACAATCGCGCGCGGCGACGCGCGCCAGATCGACCAGGTTTTCCGCATGCGACATGCGGATGGCCACTATGTGTGGCTACGCGCCCGCGCGGAAATCATCCGTACCGTTTCCGGGCGGGCGCATCTGATCGGCATCGCCATGGACGTCACCGAGCAGCACCGGCTTGCCCAGCGCTATGCCGAAGCGGACCAGAGGCTCGCCGACGCGATCGAATGTACGTCTGAGGCCTTCGTCCTTTGGGACAAGCATGACCGCCTGGTCATGTGCAACACCCACTTCCAGGAAGCCTACAAGCTGCCGGATCACGTGCTTGTTCCGGGCACCGAACGCATTGCCGTGCAAACCGCGGCAGCACGCCCCGTGGTCGAACGGCGCATCGCCGATCCTGACCGTAGCAACCAGTCGCAGACGAGCGAGGTTCAACTTGCCGACGAACGCTGGCTGCAGATCAACGAGCGGCGCACGCGCGACGGCGGCCTCGTTTCCGTCGGCACCGACATCACGCTTCTGAAACGCCACCAGGTGCGCCTGCGCGAATCCGAGCGGCGTCTGATGGCGACGATCGGCGACCTTTCGGCGTCACGCATGACGCTGGAGCGGCAGAAGACCGAGCTTTCGGTCGCCAACTCCAATTACCAGGCGGAAAAGGAACGCGCCGAAGCGGCGAACCGCGCCAAGTCGGAATTCCTGGCGAACATGTCGCATGAACTGCGCACGCCGCTCAACGCCATCCTCGGCTTCTCGGAGATCCTGCAGAACCAGATGTTCGGGCCGCTCGGCTCGGAGAAATACAACGAATACTCGCGTGACATCCACGAGAGCGGCAAGCACCTCTTGAACGTCATCAACGACATCCTGGACATGTCGAAGATCGAGGCCGGGCACATGCGCATCAGCCGCGAGAGGATCGATCTGGCGCCGTTGATTGAAGAGACGCTGCGCTTCACGACAATCCCGGCGGAGCAGAAGAACATCCGTGTGGTGCAACAGATCTCGTCGGGCCTCACCATGGTCGCCGATCGACGCGCCATGAAGCAGGTGCTGCTCAACCTGCTTTCGAACGCCGTCAAGTTCACCAACAATGGCGGGCGCATTTCGCTTCGAGCGCGCAAGGTGACCGGCGCCGTGACACTGACGATCGCCGATTCCGGCATCGGCATTCCGCGCGACGCCCTTCAGAAGATCGGCCAGCCTTTCGAACAGGTGCAGAGCCAATACGCCAAGAGCAAGGGCGGATCGGGCCTCGGGCTCGCGATCTCGCGCTCACTCACCCGCCTGCACGGCGGCAGCATGAAAATACACTCGACGGAAAACGTCGGCACCATTATCTCGGTTAGAATCCCCGACCGCGCCTGAAGCGGGATCAGGAGAAGTGCGAACGGTTTCCGCTCGCATCCCGCTCAGCATATTGATCGCGATGATTTAACGCGTCAGTGAACGACGCTCAGCCTGAAACCACCGATTGGAAAACGCGCCGCACCGCCTTCGACAGGCGGCGGATGTCTGCCTCCAAGGTTTTCAGGTCCGGATAGTCCCCTGCCCGGCAGACGAGATCGATCAGCCCGGCCGGCGCCTCCTTCGGCTCGAACTCTCCCTCAATGCACAGCCGCACGATCTGCGACAACTCGGTAAAGAGATGCAGCGCCTCCAGGGCGACATCGAGATCGTTTGGGTTCATCAAGGCGTCGCCGAGCAGCTTCAGCGCATCGCCGGTATTGGTGCCGGCAGTCAGCGGCTGAACGCCATTCGCCGGCGCGACGAGCGCCAGGTACTGGCTGATAAATTCGATATCGACGAGACCGCCCGGGATCAGCTTGAAATCCCAAATGTCGCTCGGCGGCTTCTCACTATCGATCATCTCGCGCATGGAGATCACGTCGGCACTCACCTTGGCAACATCGCGCTTGCGGCCGAGGATTTCGGCGAAGATCGCATTGGCCTCAGCAATCAGTTTGTCGTCGCCACAGATGCAGCGCGCCCGGGTCAGAGCCAGATGCTCCCAGGTCCAGGCCTCTTCGCGCTGGTATTTGGCAAAGGCGTTGATCCTGGTCGCGACCGGCCCCTTGTTGCCGGAAGGGCGAAGCCGCATGTCGACCTCGTAAAGAATGCCTTCGGCGGTCGGCGCGGAAAGTGCCGCGATCAGGCGCTGCGTCACCCTCGTGAAATAGCGCGTCGGGTCCAGCGGCTTGGTGCCATCGGACTCGGTTGCCGCCTCATCGTAGTCATAGAGCAGGATCAGGTCGACGTCCGAGCCCGCGGTCAGCTCGTGGCTGCCGAGCTTTCCCATACCGACAACGGCGATGCGGCCGCCGGGGAAATCGCCGTGCACGGAGCGGACTTCGTCCTGCACCGCCTTCACCGCCGCGGCGATGATCAGGTCGGCGAGATCGGTAAAGGCGCGGCCCGCCTGGGCACCCGATATGGCGCCGGTCAAAAGCCGGATGCCGATCAGGAAGCGCTGCTCGGCAGCGATGATGCGCAGGCGGTCGAGCACCTCCTCATAGTGCCGCGCGCCGCCGACGAAATTGGCGATGCGCGGCGCGAGGTAGTCCCGGGTCGGCAGTTCGGCGAGCAGGCCCGGATCGAGCATGCCGTCGAAAACATGGGGACGCGCGGCGATGATTTCGGCAAGCCGCGGCGCCGACGACATGACGTTGACGATCAGTGACAGTAGGCCCGGATTGTTGCCGAGCAGCGAAAAGAGCTGGATGCCCGCCGGCAGGCCGGAAATGAAATTATCGAACCGCAGCAACGCTTCGTCGGCCCGGCGGCTTTCGCCGAAGACGCGCAGAAGCTCCGGCGTCAGCTCGGTCAGCCGTTCGCGCGCTTCCACCGATTGCGTCGCACGGTAGCGGCCGTAATGCCAGGTGCGGATCGTATGGGAGATGTCCGACGGCCGCTGGAAGCCGAGCTTTCGCAATGTCTCCAGCGTATCGGGGTCGTCGCGCTGGCCAGTGAAGACGAGGTTGCCGGTCTCGGTCGAGAGCTTGGCCTCCTGCTCGAAAAGCTGGGCATAGCGGCGCTCGACGGTTTTCAGCACGCGCGACAGCGCCTTGGAGAAAGCGGCCGTGTCCTCGAAGCCGAGCATATAGGCGATACGCTTCAGCTCTGCCTCGGTCTCGGGCAGGACATGGGTCTGCTCGTCGCGCACCATCTGGATCCGGTGCTCCACATCACGCAGGAACCAATAGGCCTCGACAAGTTCGTCGGCTGTCTCCTCGTCGATCCAGCCGGCCTTGACGAGGACCCGCAGCATCGGCTCGGTCGCCCGCTGGCGCAGCTCCGGCATGCGGCCGCCGGCGATCAACTGCTGCGTCTGCACGAAGAACTCGATCTCGCGGATGCCGCCACGGCCAAGCTTGATGTTGTGCCCCTTGACCGCGATCTCGCCATGCCCCTTGTGCGCATGGATCTGCCGCTTGATCGAATGAATGTCGGCGATCGCCGCATAGTCGAGATACTTGCGGAAGACGAAGGGGACCAACTCGCGCAGGAAGCGCTCGCCGCCCTCGATATCACCGGCCACCGGCCGCGCCTTGATGAAGGCGGCCCGTTCCCAGTTCTGCCCCCTGCTCTCGTAATAGAGCATCGCCGCTTCGACCGGGATCGCGAGCGGCGTCGAGCCCGGGTCCGGCCGCAGGCGCAGGTCGGTTCGGAAAACATAGCCGTCGCCGCTGCGCTCCTGCAGGATGCGGATCAGGCGGCGCAGCAGGCGGCCGAAGGTTTCCGAGGCATCATCGCGATCGACGATGATGCCGGATTGCGGATCGTAGAAGACGACGAGGTCGATGTCGGAGGAGTAGTTGAGCTCGAAGGCGCCGAGCTTGCCCATGCCGAGCACGACGACGCCGGAACCGACACTCGGGTAGGCGACGTCCTTGACGATCAGCTTGCCGCTCTCGTGCGCGCTCAGCAGCAGGTGATCTATCGTCGCCGACACGGCAGCACCGGCAAATTCGCTGAGCCAGCGCGTGGTTTCGCGGCCGTCGAAATGCCGGGAGAGGTCAGCAAGCGCCACGGCGAAGGCAAGCTCGCGCTTGGCTCTCCGCAGCCGCGCCATGATCTCCGTGTCGGGCAAAGCAGCGCCACCCTCGTTCGGCTTCCAGGCGTCGCGGGCGCGCCGCACCCGTTCTGTCAGGAAGGTCGTAAGATCAGTGGACAGAAGTTCTTCGAGAATGGCCGGGCGGCTGGCACCGGTGTCGCGCAGGAAGGGCGACAGCGCAAAGGCCGAGACGACGAATGTCTTGAACGGGCTCTCCGAAGCGAGCAGGCTTGCGATCTGGTCATGACCCTTGGCCATGTCCTTCAGCACCGAGAGCGCCGCCTTGGCGTCGGCCTGGGTTGCAGGACGGATCGGCGCCGTCTCGATCTCCCAGCACTGCTGCACCTGTTCCTGCATGCCCTCTCCCTTCCGCTGCAGCGGGTGTGGCGGAACAACCGCGCACACATTCCTCATACCGCCTCTTCTCCGGGAACCGGTCTATCAGGTTGCAGCCATCGGGAAAACCATTTGCACGGTCAGACCCTTGCCACCGTCGCCGGCCGCGGGCTCGGTATCGGCAAGACGCAGCGAGCCGTGATGCGTCTCCATGACCGCCTCCACCAGCGACAGGCCGAGGCCCGTGCCCGGTTTGGACCGGCTCTCATCCAGGCGAACGAAGCGCTTCACCACCTCGTCATGCATTGCTGCAGGTATGCCAGGGCCATGATCGGCGACAGACAGCAGCACATACCCATCGCGCTTTTCCAGAGAGACCTTGATCAGCGGATTGTCCGCACCGTCAGCATATTTGATGGCGTTGTCGATGAGGTTGCCGAGGGCCTGTCCGATCAGTTCGCGGTTGCCCGATATCCCGACGTTCTTGATAACCTCGGCTTCGAGTTTCAAGCCGACATCCTCTGCAACGGGCTCGTACAATTCGACGCAATCGGAAACGATCTCAGAAAGGTCGACCTCGCTCATCTCGGCCGCGGACGAGCCGGCCTCGACCCGCGAAATCATCAAGAGAGCATTAAAGGTCCGGATCAGTTGATCGGACTCGCCAATGATCTCCTCGAGCGCGCCGCGCTGGCTGGTTCCCTTGCGGGCAAGTGCGGCTTCCGCCTTGTTGCGCAGGCGCGTCAGCGGGGTCTTCAAGTCATGGGCGATGTTATCGGAGACTTGGCGCAGACCTTCGTTCAACTTCTCGATGCGGCCGAGCATGGCATTCAGCGATTCCGACAGCCGATCGAACTCGTCGCCGGAGCCGCTCATCGGCAGGCGCTGCGAGAGATCGCCGGCCATGATCTTGGTGCTCGCCTCCGACATGCGGTCGATACGCTTCAAGGCGTTGCGGCCGATGCCGAACCAGATGACGAGCGCGCCAAGCCCCATGACGCCGAGCGCCACCATCAGCGCCTGACGCACCAGCGCGCGAAACTTCTGCGGCTCCTGCAGATCGCGACCGACGAGAATGCGCAGACCATTGTCGAGCACCAGCACGTGGGCGAGCGCCACATGGCTGTCCTTCTTCGTCTCGTCCGTATAGCGCTGATAGGCGAAGGGACGTTCGGTCCAGCCTTCGCTATCAAGCAGTCCCGGTTCGAGGCTTGCGACGTTGCCGGCAAGAATCTCGCCGCTCGGCCCGGCAATGACATAGAGATTTGCGCCCGGCTGACGCGCGCGGCGTTCAAGCGAGCGCAGAAGACCGTTCATGCCGGCGCGATTGTAGACCTGCTCGATCTGCGCCACTTCCGCGGTCACGGCATCGCGGGTCTGCTGCTGCAGCAACCGCTCCGACATGCCGGTGACATAGAAGACGAGGAAGGCCGCACAGAGCGAAAAGAGGATGAGGTAGAGGGCGGAAAGCCGAACCGCGGTCGTTCTGAAGAGAACGCGAAGCTTGCTCATGCGGGGGCCCGGTCATCCTTGATCATGTAGCCGGCGCCGCGCACGGTGCGCAGCAGAGGTACATCGAAGTCCTTCTCGATCTTCGAGCGCAGCCGCGACACATGCACGTCGATGACGTTGGTCTGCGGGTCGAAATGATAGTCCCAGACGTTTTCCAGCAGCATGGTGCGGGTGACGACCTGGCCGGCGTTCTTCATGAGATATTCGAGCAAGCGAAACTCGCGCGGCTGCAGCGGGATCTCCTTGCCCTGGCGGCGCACGGAATGCGACAGGCGGTCGAGTTCGAGATCGCCGACGCGGTAGACCATGTCCTGCTCGGGCGTACCCTTGCGGCGGCCGAGCACCTCGACACGCGCCAGCAGCTCGTTGAAGGCATAGGGCTTTGGGAGATAATCGTCGCCGCCGGCGCGCAGGCCCGTGACACGGTCGTCGACCTGCCCGAGCGCCGAGAGGATCAGCACCGGCGTGTGGATATCCTTGCGCCTGAGTTCGGTGATCACAGACAGGCCATCGCGGCGCGGCAGCATGCGATCGACCACGAGAACATCGTAGCTGTTCTCGCTGGCCATGAAGAGGCCGCTCTCGCCGTCGCTGGCGTGATCGGAAACGATGCCTGCTTCACGGAAGGCTTTCGCCAGATAGGCTGCCGCCTCGAGATCGTCTTCAATGATGAGAATCTTCATACGCGCGACCATAGTCCCGGACCCCTATCTGTCTCAACCGGTTTCGGCTTTCCGACAACCGGCCAGACAACCGGATTGGCGAATGCCCTCGATCGCGGAAGCATCGGTCGGATGGACCCAAAATCATCGTGATCGATTTTCGTAAGTGAGAGCGGGATGCGGGTGGAAAACCGCACACACCTTCCTCATCCCGCTCCAAACGGCGAGCGCCGCGAAATCACTTGGAAATCGCGGCGCTCCGGTCAATCATTTGACTGCCGCGATCAGCCCTGATCGATCGGTAGGGCCACGAAGCGGCTACCGTTCTCGGCCTCTATCTGGAAGAGCGCCTTGCTCCGGCCGTCCTTCTTGGCAGCGTTGATGACCTTGAGGATATCGTCGGCAGACTTCACCTCCTGATTGTTCACGGAGACGATCTTCTCGCCCGTCTTCAGGCCACGGTCGCTGGCATCGGAGTCCTCATCGACCGAGGCGATGGTGACGCCCTTGCCGTCGTCGGACGGCACGACGGTGACACCGAGGTCAGCCAGCGCCTGTTCACTCGAAGGCTGTGTTTCTTCGGACTGGTCGTCCTGACTCTTGGCTGCTTCCTTGTCATCCTTCGGCAAGGTACCGATTTCCAGCTTCACGCTTTCGGACTTGCCATTGCGCCAGAGCGCGAGGTCGACGGTCGTGCCCGGGCGGATTGCGGCCACCTTGCGGGCAAGATCACGCGGATCCTTGACCGTGTCGCCATTCAGAGCGGTGACAACATCGCCCTTCTTGATGCCGGCCTTTTCACCGGGAGAGCCGGCCTGCGGCTCGACGACGAGCGCGCCGCTTGCCTCAGCCAGGCCGAGCGATTCGGCGATGTCCTTGGTCACCGGCTGGATCTGCACGCCCAGCCAGCCGCGGGAAACCGAACCATCCTTGATCAGGTCGGCGACGACGTCCTTGGCGGTAGCTGCGGGGATAGCAAAGGCGATACCGACGTTGCCGCCCGACGGCGAGAAGATCGCGGTGTTGATGCCGACCACTTCACCGGAGAGATTGAAGGTCGGACCACCCGAGTTGCCGCGGTTCACGGCCGCGTCGACCTGCAGGTAGTCGTCATAGGGGCCGGAGCCGATGTCGCGGCCACGGGCCGAGATGATGCCCGAGGTCACGGTGCCGCCGAGGCCGAACGGATTGCCGACAGCAACCACCCAGTCGCCGACACGAACCTTGCTGTCGTCAGCCCAGCTGACATAGGTGAACTTGCGCTTGTCATCGACCTTGAGCACGGCGAGGTCGGTGCGGCTGTCCTTGCCGATCAGCTTGGCATCAAGTTCGGTACCGTCATTGAGGATGACGGTGAAGGCCGAGCCGTCGGAAACGACGTGATTGTTGGTAACGAGGTAGCCGTCTTCGGAGATGAAGAAGCCCGAACCCTGCGACGTCGGACGCAGGCGACCTTCGCCATGCGGGCCACGGCGACCCGGGCCACCGCGCTCGGCACGGTCATCGCCGCGCGGGCCGAATTCCTTGAAGAAGCGCTTCAGCGGGTGATCATCCGGCAGGTCGTCGAAGCCGCGACCGTTAAAATCGAAGGTGAAGTTGTTGCCCTCTTCGGAAACCGGATTGACGCGCGACTGGACGCGGACCGAAACGACGGCCGGCGAAACCGCCTCGACGACGTTGGCAAAGCTCGGCACCGACGGTGCTTCCACCTTCACCGCTTCAGCGAAGGACTGGGAGACGCGCGCCGGCAGGCCGGAGGTCAGCATGACGGCAGCAAGGCCGGCAACCGTCGAGGCCTTCAGAACGGTCTTGAGGGAGGGACGCAGGGATTTGGTCGTAATCATCCGTTTTGCCTTTTCTCTTCCTTGATGCGGCCTCAGCGGCTGCATCGAAACCTGGTTGCGATGTCCGCCTTCAGGGAGAGGCGGGCTCGTTTGGCTGACTGGAGGTCCAGCCGATGACGAAAGATGTAACGGATGGGACCTTACTGAGTTCTGTCCGGAAAATGAATTTTTGGTAATGTTCGGCGACAGCGAAGAGGGACACTGCTCAAGCCCGTTCCAAAGCGTGGGCCATCACAAATGGCTCCGCTCTCCAACCGGAGAGATCCCCAACGGTTTCAACATGTTGGCCTGGAGACGAGGAGCGCGAAGCGGCAAATTGCGCCACGTCGCTTTTTGACAGACGTCAGGGCTGAAGCAGCTTCTTCAGCTTTTCCTTTTCATCCTCGGAAAGCGGCGTTCCCTTTGCCTGGGCGCCGCGCCGGCGGGCCGCAATGACAAGGGTGATCGCCCCGACGAGCAGCAGGGTCGCGGGCATGCCCCACAGGATCAGCGTCTTTGTCTCGAAGCGCGGCTTCAGCAGCACGAATTCGCCGTAACGGGACACGACATAATCGATCACCGCTTCATCGCTGTCGCCATTGGCCAGGCGCTCGCGCACAAGCACCCGCAGGTCCTTGGCGAGCTCCGCATTGGAATCGTCGATCGACTGGTTCTGGCAGACCATGCAGCGGAGCTCGGCCGAGATCGCCCGCGCCCGCGCTTCCAGCGCGGGATCGGCGAGCACTTCGTCCGGATTGACCGCGAAGGCCGAGCCGATCGGCGAGAGAAACAGCAGAAGCGCCAGCAGCAGACGGGTCATTCGGCAGCTCCCACCGGTACTGTCTTCGCCCGCTTGGCCCGGGCCGGCGCGCCGACGCGCAGGCGACGGTCGCTCAAGGACACGAATCCGCCAGCTATCATGAACAGGGTTCCGCCCCAGATGCAGAGGATCATCGGCTTCCACCAGATGCGCACGACGATACCGCCTTCGCTGATCTGGTCACCGAGCGAAACATAGAGCTGGCTGAGGCCGAAGGTGCGGATGCCCGCTTCCGTCGTCGGCATGCGGCGCGCCTGGTAGAGGCGCTTCGACGACCAGACCTCAGACACGGCAACGCCGCCGCGGCTGATGGTGAAGTGACCGGATTCTTCGGTGTAGTTCGGGCCGCTACCGTTACGCATGCCATCGAAGCGCAGGGTGTAGCCGCCGGCATCGACCGTCATGCCGGGCTTCATCTCGACCACGGTCTCGGTTTCGAACGCCGTGACGGCGACGATGCCGATCAGGGTGACGCCGAGACCGATATGAGCAAGCGCCGTGCCGAAGGCGGAGCGCGGCAGGCCGGTGAAGCGCCGCCAGGCAACGTTGCCCGCGACCTTGCCAAGACCGGAGCGCAAGGCGAGATCCGTCAGGGAACCGGCGATCAGATAGACGCCAAGAGCGATGCCGAAGAGCGCCAGGACCGGGCCGCCATTCATTGCGTAATAGTAGCCGGTACCGAACACGAGACCGACCGCAACCGCAGCGAAGAGCCGCTGGGCGACGCCGACCAGGTCACCGCGTTTCCAGGCGAGCAATGGACCGAACGGTACCGCGAAGAGCAGCGGCAGCATCAAGAGACCGAAGGTCATGTTGAAGAACGGCGGACCGACGGAGATCTTGTCGCCGGTGAGCGCCTCCAGCACCAGCGGGTAGAGCGTGCCGGTCAGCACGGTCGCGGCCGCCGTCGTCAGGATCAGGTTGTTGAAGACAAGGGCGCCTTCCTTCGAAATCGGCGCGAAGATCCCGCCGGCTTTCAGATGCGAGGCACGCAAGGCGAAGAGTGTGAAGGCGCCGCCGATGAAGAAGACGAGGATGGCGAGAATGAAGATACCGCGCGTCGGATCCGTGGCGAAGGCATGAACCGAGGTCAGCACGCCTGAACGTACGAGGAAGGTGCCGAGCAGCGACAGCGAGAAGGTCATGATCGCGAGCAGCACGGTCCAGATCTTCAGCGCTTCGCGCTTCTCCATGACCAGGGCCGAATGCAGCAGCGCCGTGCCCGCGAGCCAGGGCATGAAGGACGCGTTTTCCACCGGGTCCCAGAACCACCAGCCGCCCCAGCCAAGCTCGTAGTAGGCCCAGTAGGAGCCCATGGAAATGCCCGCAGTAAGGAACGTCCAGGCGGCAAGCGTCCACGGGCGCACCCAGCGCGCCCACGCGGCATCGATCCTGCCCTCGATCAAAGCGGCAATCGCAAAGGAGAAGCAGACAGAGAAGCCGACATAACCGAGGTAGAGCAGCGGCGGATGAATGGCGAGGCCGACATCCTGGAGGATCGGGTTCAGGTCCTTGCCTTCACCAGGCGCCGGGATCAACCGCGCAAACGGATTGGACGTCAGCAAAATGAAGAGCGCAAAGGCCATCGCGATCCAGGCCTGGACCGCAAGCACATTCGCCTTCAGCGTTTCCGGCAGGTTGCGCCCGAAGGCTGCGACCAGTGCCGAGAAGAACGTCAGGATCAGCAGCCACAGCAGCATCGATCCCTCGTGGTTCCCCCACACACCCGAGATCTTGTAGATCAGCGGCTTCAGGGAATGGGAGTTTTCCCAGACGTTGCGAACCGAGAAGTCCGAGGTCACATAGGCGAAGGTGAGCACAACGAAAGCGAAAGCGACCAGCAGAAAACAGGCGACCGCTGCGCTTGACGCCAGTTCCATCAAGCCGCGATCGTTCAGCCGTGCTCCGAGGATCGGCAAAGCGGCCTGGATGACCGCGGTCGCCAATGCCAGGACCAGCGCGTAGTGTCCGAGCTCGATGATCATTTAATGGTTTCCTTCCCGCTGAGCTCAACGCCCTGGGCCTTCAAGCGGTCGGCGACGTCCTTCGGCATATAGGTCTCGTCATGCTTGGCGAGAACCGTATCCGCCACGAAGACGGAACTCCCTTGAACGAAGGCTCCCTCCGTCACCACGCCCTGCCCTTCGCGGAACAGGTCGGGCAGGATGCCCGTGTAGGTTACCGGCACGCCGGCAAGCGTATCGGTGACGGTAAAGGTGACCGTCTTGCTGTCGCCGCGTTTCACCGACCCCCCTTCAACCACACCGCCGAGGCGGATGCGCGTACCCGGAGAGACGTTCGCCTTGGCGAGATCGCTCGGCACGTAGAAATAGGCGATCGCCTGGCTGAAGGCGAACATGACAAGAAAGGCTGCGAGAACCAGGAAGCCGACGCCGCCGCCGATGATCGCCAGTCTTTTTTGTTTGCGCGTCATTGCGTCACTCCATCGGTCGCAATCCCGAGTTCACGAGCAAGCGTCAGGAGCTGTTTGCCCCCGTCGCCATCGGCCGGGAAGGTCTTCAGGCCCTCCTTTAGCGCTGCCGCGGCCTTGTCTCGTTGATCAAGGACAACATGGGAGCGGATCAGTCGCGCCCAGCCTTCGAGGTTATCTGGATTTTCCTTGAGGCGGCTTTCGAGGCTTTCGACCATGCCGCGGATCATTTCCTGACGATCGCCGGAGCTCATGCTCTCGGCGGCAGCGACATCCTCGGCGTTCGGATTGCCAGGTGCGGCAGCGCTGCTGGTGCCGGCGCCCGTCAGCTCTGCCACATGCTGCTTGACCAGCGGCAGCCATGGCGCGTCCGCAGGCGACGTCGCGACCAGCCTGTTGAAGGCAGTCAGCGCCTCCTCCTTCTTGCCTTCCTGCTTGAGACCGAGGGCAAGGTAGAATTCCGAGCGCGGATCATTGGGGTCGAGCGTCAGTGCCTGCCGGAGCGCCTCCTGCGCCTTCGTCGTCACGAGGCCGTCGGATTGCACAACGAGCGCCTCCGCGTATCCGCCGAGACGCGCCGGCGTCGGCCCCAGCAAGCGGATCGCCCGGTCATAGGCGTCAACCGCTTCCTCAATGCGGCCGTTGCGCATGTAGATCGGCGCGAGCAGATCCCAGCCGGCGCCATCGTTGGGGTTCACCGCAAGGTGATTTTCAGCCTTGGCGATCAGGACATTGATGTCGCCGTTGGGATCGGCAAGACGAGCGGCAAGCGGCTGAGCCGGCACGCCCGGGTTCCCCGTCAGCAAGTAAAGACAGAGCCCAACCACGGGAAGACAGAGCAGCACGAATACCTGGGCCAGACGATTGGCCCCGCGCCGCGGCGAAACGGCCGTCGCCACAGCGCGATCGCTGTCGCCGGCTGCCAGCAATCGGCGCGCCACTTCGGCGCGCGCAAGCTCGGCATCGTCGCTGCCGATCAGACCGCTGTCCTGATCGCGCTTCAGTTCGTCGAGTTGGTCGCGATAGACCTCGATGTCATGGCTGTGGGGAGACGATGGGGCTTCCCCTGCCCGCGTCAGCGGGAGGATCAGCACGGCGGCGACGGCCGCCGTCAAAGTGGCGACGAGGATCCAGAACAACATGGACGCTCAATACTATGAGGCCCATGCCATTCCAACTCGAAAACCCGTCATGACGGAGATTTGAGGCGTTTCGCCGCAACGGCCGGCCAAGCCCGTCCCTGACAACGCTCGGACGCCTCAGAGAAGCTGCGCTCAGGTCAGCGGCGTCCAGCTGCCGTCGGGATTGCGGCACGCGGCACCCCGGGCCGTCTTCGCCTGGGTCTTGACCGTGACGGTATGGCTGTACTGGCGGCAATTCTGCGATCCGACCTGATAGGGAGCGGCCGCAACGACGGAGCCGCTGACGCCGCGTCCGTTCCAGGTCACAGGCTGGCCACCCGGTGCCGCCTCGAGTGCGCGATACTCCGCCTCAAGCGCCCGCTGGCGGTCGGACGTACCGATATCGAGATCGGCAAGGCGACCGATCACGCCGCCCTGAAGCGCAGCGATGTAGGTTGTCGAGGAGACAGCGCGGGTCGCGGTCGAACCGAGGCCAGCGACAGCACCCTTGCCGCCCGAGGTGGAGCCGCAACCGGCAAGAGCCACGGCCGACGCGATCACCACGATCCTACCGCCAACGACAAAAGTCCGTGTCATTTCTGCCTGGTTCCTCATGATCCGCGACACTCAATCATCCCTATCCGAAGCCGCATTCAAGAACCCCATGCATTCGGGTCAAATGACGACTTGTCCTTGATTTTCTTTTGGCATTCCCCGCCTGCCGAGGCAACGGCGCGCCCTGCCGATGTGACATTTTCGAGCACGGGTGTGACACCTAGATCACGAAACCGCGCACGCCCTTCCTCATCTTGCACTAGGCCGCGGCCGGCAACAGGAGCTGCGCGCGCAAGCCCCCTTCGTCCCGTCGCGACAGCGTAATGGTGCCTTGATACTCCCGCACGATCTCGCTGACGATCGAAAGCCCGAGCCCGGTTCCAGGCTTGCTTTCGTCAAGCCGCTTGCCGCGCTTCATCGCCAGCGCAATCTGGTCGGGATTGAGCCCCGGGCCGTCATCATCGATGTCGAGCACGATCCACTGCCTCCCGGGTTCCTTCGCATGCAGCTCGACCGGCGCCGGCCGCACGTTCAGCCACACCTCGCCACGGGCGTGGCGGGCGGCATTTTCAAGCAGGTTGCCAACGGTTTCCTCGACGTCCTGCAATTCCATCGCGAGCACCAGTGCCGGCGGATTGATCGACAGATGGACCTGCTTTTCCGGGTTGAGCTTGCGCATCACCCGAACCAGGCGTTCGAGCGCCGGCTGCGCCTCGGTCCTCGCCAGGACGGATTCACGTTGCGCCGCGATCCGCGCGCGGCTGAGATAGGACTGAACCTGCATCTGCATCGCATCGACCTGGTTGCGCACCAGTTCGCCATGCGACGCATCCAGCACGCGGGCCTCGTTGAGGAGCACGGCGATCGGGGTCTTCAAGGAATGCGCGAGGTTGCCGACCTGCATGCGCGCACGCTCGACGATGCGGCGGTTGCTGTCGATCAGCGCGTTGACTTCGTTGGCCAGCGGCTGGATTTCGCGTGGGAAGGCTCCATCGAGCCTCTCGCTTTCGCCGGTGCGGATCTTCTCCAGCGAGCGACGGACCTGATCGAGCGGACGCAGGCCGAAGAGGATGGTCAGCGCGTTCATCCCGAGACCGCCAAGACCGAAGATGGAGAGCGCGATGGTCAGGTTTCGGGTGAAGCGATTGATGTCGGCTTCGAGGACATCACGGTTGCCGGCCACGCGAAAACGCGCGGTGTGGCCCTGAATGTCGAGCACGACCTCGGTCTCGGACACCTCGACCTCGTTACCGAACGGATCCTTGGTGGTGTAGAACCGGACGTAGCCGGTGTCGAACGGAACCTCATCGACGCTGGCGATCGGCAGCTTGCCGTTGCCGAGTGACGTCGAGATCAAGGGCGGTGTGTCGAATTCGCCGATCGGATCGACGATCCAGTACCAGCCGGTCTGCGGCTGCGAAAAGCGGAGATCGCCGAGCTGCGGGCTTCCAGAGAGGACCGTCTTCTCGTTGACCGAAATCGAATTGACGACATTGAAAAGCTGCGCGCGCAAGAGGTCCTTGAAGCCGCGCTCGGAGCCCTGCCGATAGAGTTCGGAAATGACCACGCCGATCACGACCAGGGCGACGACCGCCCAGACGGTGGAAACCGCCAATACGCGGGCTGTGAGCGATCTAATTGCCATTGCCCGGCGCTTGCATTCGGTATCCGAGACCGCGCACCGTTTCGATCAGGTCGTTACCGATCTTCTTGCGCAGCCGGCCGATGAACACTTCGATCGTATTGGAATCGCGGTCAAAATCCTGGTCGTACATATGCTCGACCAGTTCCGTGCGCGAAACGACCTGGCCCATGTGGTGCATGAGATAGGAAAGCAGCCGGAACTCGTGCGACGTCAGCTTGAGGGCCACGCCATCGACGGTTGCCTTGGAACCCTTGGTATCGAGGCGCACCGGGCCGCAGACGATCTCCGAGCTTGCATGGCCGGCAGCACGACGGATCAGGGCGCGGATGCGAGCGAGAACCTCTTCGACATGAAAGGGCTTGGCAACATAGTCGTCGGCGCCGGCATCGATGCCCGCGACCTTGTCGCTCCAGCGATCGCGCGCCGTCAGGATCAGCACCGGCATGGTCTTGCCATCGCCGCGCCACTTCTCCAGAACCGTGATGCCATCCATCTCCGGCAGGCCGATATCGAGGATCACGGCATCGTAGGGCTCGGCGTCGCCGAGATAGTGCCCCTCCTCGCCGTCATAGGCCTGATCGACGACATAGCCGGCCTCCTTCAGCACTTCGGCGAGCTGCCGGTTCAGGTTGGCGTCGTCCTCGACAATCAGAATGCGCATTCGCCTCTACTTCCTCTCGCGGCCATCCCCGCTGCTTGTTTCGCTAAATCCTAGCCGATTTAAGGACAGAAACATGCAGGCATTCAAAGCACTGCAGCGACCTTTTCGCATCGGACAAGACGCACGGTACTGCAGGGATCGCTTACATCGGCACCTTGACGGTCACCTTTTTCGGTCGCCCACCGTTACCGGGAACGAGCACCGTGATCACGCACTGGCCATCGGACGTCGGTTGTGCCGACAACAACTCGCCGCCGGTGTCGGCGACCACCTGTGCAGCGGCCGCGCTGCAATCGCCGGCCACACGGACGACATTATCCGACGGCACGTTGATCGCAGGCGGGCTGAAGCCCGCGAGGCCTGCAGCAAGCGCGGCTATGATCACTGGTGAAGACATGAACGCACTTTCGACTTGGGAAGCATCATGGCAGAAGCAATAACCGAATGAGGCTGAATGGCAAATGAATGTCGGCCTTCCGAGCCACCAGGAACCCATTGGAAAACCCACAGACTCAACTGGAATTCCGACCCTAGATTGCAGCGATTCCATCCCTGACGGAACCCGGGCCAAGGCCCTCGTTCGGCAAGCGATAGCCACTTCATGCGACAGTTTCATCTGCGCGGCTGCTGGGAGAACAGAGCTTGAAGCTCACCGGCCTTGGTCGTGGCAGCCTTTTGTTAAGTATGTTTCGCTAGACTTCAGACGTCGTCATAGGCTCGCGCGTCGCGATGGCCAGGGCATCCGCCATAGCCCGAACACTGAGACAGCACATCAAGCAGGAAGCGATTCCCGATTCCTTTGAATCCCTTGGCGGCGATCGTTCGAAAACTGAGTCAACACCCTGCGAGGTTGAGTCAAGTCGATCGCAGCCCGATTCCGGCAGCCAGGCTAAGCCACTGACACCCTTCGATTTCATAGCGATGGTTTTCGCCCCCTAGCGCGCAAGCGTGCCGACGTTCGGCACATCCTATTCGTGCCTGAATACGTGAAGCTTGGCGTTCGCGTACAAAGAATAGACGTTCGCAAAATTACTTCAAAAGAACAGCCAATTTAGTCGCATCTGAACTACCACATCTGTGAATTGACGGACGGCTGTGGATCAACGAAAAATTAATCGATTTAAATATTTTTCAATCGTTTAAATGATTTAAGCCACTGATTTACAAAGTCTTTACGATATGAAATTGTCCGCCGCATCAAACGTCATGAAACCGTCATAGGCCCGGGAGGATCGGATGCAGACGCTCGCCAACAACCAGCCCGCATCTCAGCAGTCCAAAGTACCGCAATCGCTGCTCGACCGTTTCGAAAACGAATGGCGCGCCATGCGCGCTGCCGGCGAAAGCACCCCGAAGCCGATCCAACCGGCTGAGTAACGCCTGTCAACGGCGCATCGATTGTCGCGCGCCATGACCCTCCCAACATAGAGAAGACGCAACACGGAGTTGAACCTTCGGGTCGGGATGAAACACGTCCTGCAATGCCGCGTGTTCCGTCGCCGCTCGAACGGATAGGCGCCGTGGCAAATGCTGCGGCCCTTCGATTTTTGTGGCGATTTTCAGCCTTTTGGCCATTCGGAAAAACCATGTTACTCTTCCCGAATGCTAACCGAAGAGATCGAAAAACTCGCGCTAAGCTTGCCGGGAACGGAAGAAAACGCGCATTTCGGCACACGGGACTTCCGGGTGGGAAAGCGCATTTTTATGAGCTTGCCGGAAGCGGGTCGCGCGGTCTTCAAATTCACGCCTGACCAGCAGCGCATGCTTCTGGAAATGGAGCCCGGGGTCTGCGCCGCCGTGCCCGGCGGCTGGGGCGACCGCGGCTGGACCTCATTCTACTTCGTCGAAGCGGACGAGGGTCTCGTCCGCCAGTCGATGGAAACCGCCTGGCGTAACGTCGCGCCGAAAAACCTCGTCAAGAAGAACGGTGGCAGTCACTAAAGCCTGTCGCGCAGAAGTGCGCAGCGGTTTTGCGATAACGACATGCGAGATATAAAAAACTTAAAGCGCAAGGAGCGAATCTGAATGATCGCGACGCGCATTACGCTGGATCGAAAAGCGGATAGCCGCCTCGCCGGAATGCAAAGCGCTCCGCTCTCAGGGCGATTGCGAAGCGCCGGCCGGTCCCCTCTCAATCCACGCTTTCCTGTCCCACTTCCAGCGGCCAGGTGACGAGATAATCTTCATAGTCTTCGATATCGATGCCATCCTCGGCGACGGTGCGGCCACGCACCGAAATGCCTGCAGCATGAACCGTGTCCGGGTCGCCTGAAACCAGCGGGTGCCACCAATAGAGATCGCGCCCCTCGGCAACGAGGCGGTAACCGCACGTCGGCGGCAGCCAGGTGATCTCGCGCACGGCCTTGGGTGTCAGTTGGATGCAATCGGGCACCGTCGCCTGCCGGTTTTCATAGTCCTTGCAACGACAGCTCTCGCCATCGAGCAAGGTGCAACGGATCGAGGTCCAGGCGATCTCGCCGGTATCCCAATCCTCCAGCTTGTTCAGACAACAGAGCCCGCAGCCGTCGCAAAGGCTTTCCCACTCCGTATTGGTCATGTCCTCAAGGCTTTTCGCCTTCCAGAAAGGCATTTCGCCCATCGTCATCACACTTTCGTCAAATAGCCCGCGATACAGAAATTTCGCAGAAAATTGCCGGTTTTTTAAGGCCGGCGGCGCGATATGCAAGTAGATTGGAATTTGACGTCGTGCAAATATTGCCCGGCGCCGGCATGATGCCACAAAGCCTTCAGGACGTTGAGACGTGCGGGAACCGAGGAAAGACGATAACCGGCCGAAAAAGCGGCACATCTTTCTCAGGGTCGACTCCTGGATCGATTCCACGGTCTGGAATGCCGGCTTCAAGCTGTCGCAATGGTGGGAAGATACCACCATCTTCTTCCGCCGTTTCCGCGTCACAGGCTGGAAAAAGGTCGTCTTCGAGGTGCTCGGCGAAGGCATGAACTGGGGCACCGTCGGCTCCGTGCTGATGCTGGCGCTCGCGCTTCCCGCCTTCGAGGAAACCAAGGGAAACTGGCGCGCCCAGAGCGATTTCGCCGTCACCTTCCTCGACCGCTACGGCAATGAAATCGGCCACCGCGGCATCATTCACGAAGATTCCGTGCCGATCGACGAACTGCCCGATCATCTGATCAAGGCGGTGCTGGCGACCGAAGACCGCCGCTTCTTCGACCATTGGGGTATCGATTTCCTCGGCCTTGCCCGCGCGATGACCGAGAATGCCCGCGCCGGCGGTGTCGTCCAGGGCGGCTCGACACTGACCCAGCAGCTCGCCAAGAACCTGTTCCTCACCAACGAACGCACGATCGAGCGCAAGATCAAGGAAGCCTTCCTTGCCGTCTGGCTCGAATGCAACCTTTCGAAGAAGGAAATCCTGAGGCTCTATCTCGACCGCGCCTATATGGGCGGCGGCACCTTCGGCGCGGCAGCGGCAGCGCAGTTCTATTTCGGCAAGTCGATCACCGATGTCAGCCTGGCGGAATCGGCGATGCTGGCCGGCCTCTTCAAGGCACCGGCCCGTTACGCGCCGCACGTCAACCTGCCGGCCGCGCGCGGACGCGCCAACGAGGTTCTGAGCAACCTCGTCCAGGGCGGGCTGATGACGGAAGGCCAGGTGATTGCGGCGCGGCTCACTCCCGCAACCGTGATCGATCGCGCCCAGGTGAAGGCACCCGACTTCTTCCTCGATTGGGCCTTTGACGAAGTCCAGCGCATCGCCCGTCCCTTCGCGCAGCACTCGCTGATCGTGCGCACCACGATCGACATGGGCCTGCAGAACGCTGCCGAGGACTCGGTCGAATCGAGCCTGCGCCAATATGGAGAGAGCTTCCATGTGAAGCAGGGCGCGCTCGTGATGATCGAAAATGGCGGCGCGTTGCGGGCCATGGTCGGCGGCCGCGACTATGGCGAGAGCCAGTTCAACCGGGCGACCCGCGCGTTGCGCCAGCCAGGCTCTTCCTTCAAGGTCTACACCTACGCAGCGGCGATGGAAAAAGGCATGACGCCGGAAACGGTCGTCGTCGACGCACCGATCACTTGGCGCGGCTGGTCACCACAGAACTACGGCCGCAGCTATGCCGGGCGTATCACCATCCTGACGGCGATCGCCAAGTCGATCAACACCATCCCCGTGCGCCTCGCCAAGGACAAGCTCGGCACCGATCTGATCGCTCAGACCGCCAAGGCAATGGGCATCGAAACACCGCTGCGCACCGACAAGACGATGCCGCTCGGTACCTCCGAAGTGACAGTGCTCGATCAGGCGACCGCATATGCCGTGTTTCCGGCCGGCGGCATGCAGTCGCGCCGCCACGGGATCAGCCAGATTCTCAACTATGACGGCGACATTCTTTACGACTTCGGGCGTGACGAACCGCCGGCGCGGCGCGTGCTTTCGGAAACCGCAAATACATCGATGAATTCGATGCTGACGCAGATTCCGATCATCGGCACGGCGCGCAAGGCTGCGCTCGACAACGGCATTGTCGTCGGCGGCAAGACAGGCACGACGCAGGCCTATCGCGACGCCTGGTTCGCCGGCTTCACCGGCGACTATACGACCGCCGTCTGGTTCGGCAACGACGACTACACGTCCACCAACAACATGACCGGCGGCTCCCTGCCGGCGATGACCTTCAAGCGGCTAATGGACTATGCCGAGCAAGGCATCGAGCACCGCGCTATCCCCGGCGTCACCGCCCCGACGGCGCCGGCGAAGCAGCCAGAGGTCGCGACGGCCAAGCCGGACGAGAACGCCCTGCCGCCACTCGTCCGCCCGCGCTCGTTGTCGGCCGAGGTCACCCGCCTGCTGCGCACGATCGGCGAGACCTTCGAAATGGCCCCAGCACTGAAAGCGCCAGAAAAGGCCGGCGGCAGGCTCGCCGCCCTCGGCGCTGCCGAAGAAAAACGCTCCGGACAGACGGACCCCAATGCCGCCAGCAACTAAAGTCTCCCGGCCAGGCCCGCGGCATCCATCTCATCGTGAGGCCGCGCGCGCCCCGTCAGTCGCCGTTGCGCCGGGCGCCAATTTCGGCGAGATATGGAGGCAACCCCATGTTGCCCCGCCGCCGAACGATTTCCGATAGAGCCGCCCTTGTTTCGAATCCCCTTCCTCGTCGCCCTCGCTCTTGCCATCGCCTTCGGCGGCGGCATTGCCTCGGCCGTATGGGCGCTGAAGGCGACCGTCGGTTTCGGCTCGATCGCGATCGGCCCGTGGGTTGCTTTTCCGGAAGCGCAGACGATCAATGCCGATCCCTATGCCAAGGCGCACCGGGCGCGCGCGGGCGAACTTCTGTACGGTGGCGCCGAAGGATTGATGTTCAGCGCCCAGACCGACGACAAGGGCCAGAAGCTCCAGGCGACCTGCTCCTATAACGTCACGGGGCTGACGCCGCAGGCTCGCTTCTGGACGCTTTATGCCGCGAATGCCGACGGCCTGCCGTTGCGTCCCGGCTCCGACCTGCCCTCGGCCCTCAATTCCTGGACGGTGCTGCGTAGCGAAAACAGCAATTTCACTATCCATGTGTCGCCGAACGCCCAGCCGGACAATTGGCTGGCCGTGCGCCATGCGGGGACCTTCCGGCTGGTCCTGACGCTGCTCGACACGCCGACTGCAGGTTCCTCGGGCCTGATCGACCTCGCCATGCCTGTTATCACCAAGACCGGGTGCGGCGATGCGTAAGGTTCTCTTCGCCACGGTCCTCGGCCTCGTAGGCGCCGCCCTGCTGCACATCATCATCATCCTGTCGCTGCCGCAATTTACCGGCCGCGACGCCTATACCCGCGTGCTGGGGCTACTCGAGATGGACAGTTTCTTCGCGCTGACGAGCACGCCGGGGTCGACCGGCCTTGCCAATGACGATCCCTATCTCAGGGCGGCCGTTTGCAGCTTCTCGATCTCGGACGGGCCGGCGCGCTTCCTCGCCAGCGGCAGCGTGCCGTTCTGGTCGCTCGCGGTCTTCGACAGCAATTCGAACGAAGTCTTCAGCATGAACGACCACACGGCGGTCAACGGCAAGCTCGATCTTGTCGTCGCGACGCCGATTCAGCTGGTAGAACTGCGCAAGTCTCCGCCGGAGGCACTGGCACAATCGATCATGGTGGAGATGAAGGAACAGGACGGCTACGCCGTTTTGAGAGCGATGGCGCCAGTCGACAGTTTCGAGGAGCAGGTCCGCAATTTCCTTGCGGAATCAAGCTGCGAGCCATTTCGGCGCTAGAGTATCCCGCTTTCAAGTGGAATCACTTGAAGCGGAAAGATGCTCTAGAAACAAAGTGCTAGAGCGACCTTAGTGCGTTCATTTGAACGCACGGCGCTTTAGATGCTTCGGACGTGAAGGCATCTGACCGCGCTGTCGCGGTTGCGCGCGGCAGACAGCCAACGCAAAGACTACGTTCAGTGCAGGAATTATGGTGAAGGACCCTGAGGTTTCGGGCCAAGGACGCGCGCCCGGTCGTAACCGGCCGCCGATGCGGGAAATCGAACGTTACTGCTTCTTGATCCGGCGTCCATCGGGTGCCGTCGGCTGCGGGTCGCGGTCGAGGCGTTCGTAGCGGATACCGGTAAACAGAAGCACTTTGGCCCCGCCCGATATGGCCGGCGGTCTACGCGGCGGTACGCGAACCTTTCGGTCCTGAATTCTGATCACGTCTGCCATGCTCGTCTCCACAAAGTCTTGAGACGGATGAACTACCGTACAGATTTCACCCTGCCCTCTCGGGCCAGCGCATTTTTCCAGGCCTTGCCTGGACAGGCGCGCTTTTCTCGTTTGCTCCTTCTTCCGGTCGCCCGGATGTTGCTCTTCTGGTTCACACGACGCAGCCCGATGATAACGGGTCCGCCCCGATTGAGCCATAGGCTGGTTAACAGATTGCTAATACACCGCTGCAACACCAACCTAGATTCATTATCTCGCCAGACGAGCCCCCGAGATGTATCCGAGGTAACAACCTGGAGCGGCGGTTCGCAAACCGCGGCTTTTCGCTAGCGTCGCGAGATCAGGCCAAACAGAAACGACACCCCGGCAACCGCCACCAGCGTCGACAGCGGCTCCTCGCGCACGCGCTCGCGAACGCGTTCCACCATCAACTCCGCCTCGCCCTGCACGACTGCCCTCGTGCCGCTGCCAATCGCAGAGACTGCTTCGGTCAGCCGGGCGATTTCCGCCCGCAGTTCGGCAATCTGCACATCAACCTCAGCACGCGCTTGCGCCTGCGAAACGTTTTCGCTGACTGTCTGCACGGCCTCCAGTTTCTTTTCCACCATTACAATGCTCCCTTGTCTGCGCCGTCTCAACGCTCCGGATGGCGTTTGGTTCCGCCAGAAGCTGCAGAAAACCGGAGCGCCGAAAAGCAAACGGGCGGCCAGAGCCGCCCGTTTTCCAGTCCAACGCAAGAACGCCGTTTCAGGCGCTCCACGTCAGTTTTCGCAGTTCGGATCGTCGAACTGGCACCGAACAAACGGTGCCGGGCGGGCGCCTTCGTAGATGCCGTCATCGTTCTGGCGAACGCGCACGCCGTCGCTGCGACGTTCCCATTCGCGGCGCTCTTCACGCACGGTCTGCTCGCGGTTCCATTCGCTCTCGCGGCGCCGCCACTCGTCTTCACGTTCACCGGTTTCCCAGTCCCGGCGCTCGCGGCGGCGGTCACTTTCCCAGTCGCGGCGGTCGCGCTCGCGCTGGCGCTCCCAGTCGCGACGATTCCGGCGGTCGTCGACCCAATCCGGTCCGTGGCGCCAACGATCGCGCTCGCGATAGAAGTCACGACCGCGGTAGTTGCGGTCCCAATAGTTGTCGAACTGGAAGACGACCGTTGGAATTCCGAGCGGGCGATAATAGCGGGGCTCGACGTAAACGCGATTGCGGCGATAGTCGGCCTGGACATAACGCCCGGCGACCCAGCCGCGCCCACCGTAGAACGAGACATCGCACCACGGCAGATCTGCAAGGCATCCGTGGATTTCCACCGATTCGCCGACCGGGATCATCGATACCGCCGGATAGCGGGTGCTCGGACCGGAGCGCATGTTCACATTGGCAGTGGCAAAGCCTTCGGCAGCCTCGGCGACAACCGGGGCCGCGAGGAGCGCACAGACCGCCGCTGCGCGCAGGATAAATTTCTTCACAGTTCCATATCTCCCATGGAGAGGCCCCTCTTCATTTGGCCTCCAAACGTCGGCGGGCGTCCGGAGCCCTTGACCGTCGCCGCGATAACTCCTGACCGCATGTGGATTTTTTATGGCTGATGCCGCGGATGTCCCCGAGAAATGCGGGGCCAGCGGGGCGAATGGGCGGCCCTGTCGCGCGCCACGCATGTGCCGTAAGCCTGAATAAAGCTCCAACATCCATAGTTAATAGTGCGCTAACGCTTTTCTTCTAATTTTTGCGACGTGTGCCTTTCCGGATCACCGGAAACGGCGATCATGTTTTGCGTGCAGGGAATTACCGTGACGGATCGCTTTCGTGAGTTGGAAAGGCCACAGACCGGCCGCTTGAAGGACGTTGTCCTGATGGCGACGGTTACCGGTTTCGAAAGCCTGCGCATCCCCCGCAAATCCGATATGAAGCAGTTTGCCGAACTGTTCGAACCGCTCTTCCTCGGCTCCAGCAACGAAGCGCGCCGTCAGGCGGCGGCAGCCCTTTCCCAGTGCTCGCAGATCCCCGAAACAGTCGCCGCATTGATCGGCGGCATGCCGATTTCGATTGCCGCGATTTTCCTGACGCGTTCGAAGGCGATAGCCGACCGCACTCTCATTGCGGTCATCCGCGAGCGCGGGCCGGAACATGCCGCAGCAATCGCGCGGCGTCCCAACCTCTCCCCTCTTGTCGTCGATGCCCTGGTCGAGCACCACAATCCACTCGGGCTTGCCGCGCGCAGCAGCGCGGCAAAGCAGGCGGTGGCGGAACAGACACACCCGGAGGCTGCAGCCGCTTCCTTGCGCACCGCCCGCGAAGAAGCGCTCAGGCACGAGATCAAGACCCTGGCGCGAGCGGGGTCACGCAACCCCACGCCGGCCGCCTCATCCGAGGCAATCAATGACGTGCATGCTGCATTGCTTGTTCGCTTTGCCCGCAGCGGCGAGATCATCCTGTTCTCGCGCGTCCTCGGCCAGGCGCTCGGCACCAAGGACGCCCACGTCGAGCGCATCCTGCTCGATATTTCCGGACAGCGGCTTGCGACGAGCCTCGTCGCGCTCGATGTCCAGGCGACCGATGCCGGTTTCGTGCTTCAGGCCCTGTATCCGCATCTTCGTGAGCCCTTCGGCGAGACGAGCCATGCGGAAGCGTTGATCGGCGCCATGAACCGTACCGCCTGCCGCGAACAGCTCGATGGCTGGTTCGAGGCAGAGGCCGAAGAAAGCGCTCCAGCGGCAAGGCACGAAGCCTACTTTGCCGAAAATCCCGCCAACGATGCGCGGCAGATCGGCGCCCGCAAGATTGCAGCGGCCGCCGGCAATGTGCAGCCCCAGCGGCTTTTCGGCCGGCGACGCGGCTAGGCGCAGAAAATACTCATCCTGCTCCTCGCCTTGATGCGGTCTGCTTCCCGTTTCGGGAACATGCCTGGGCGTACCGGTGAGTCCTCGCCCGCCCTAGAAAAGCTGCTTCATCGCTTCGATGGTCCAACTCCACTCGCGACCCGTCGGAGCCTGCGGTCCTGCGATGCGGCCATTGCGATCGGCAAGACGGTGTCAGGGCCGGCTTGCCCCTTCCTCCGGAACCACCTCGAACAGATCGCCATGGTCGTCCAGCTCGATCTCCACGATCCAGCAATCCGGATCGAAGCGGATTTCGCCTGCGAGCGCCGCATCGACCCGCTCAGTATCGCTGTCGCGCAGCCTCGCTTCGAACTTGCGGCCGAGCGCGACTTCGTCGTCGAAGAAATTCTGCGGCGCCGGGGCAAAGAGCGTCTCCGTGCCGAGCCGCGTCCGCTGGCGGATGAAGATCGCACCGGCCTCCTCCGCTCCCTTGCGCAGCACGGCCGCATAGCCGCCGAGCGAAAACGCGCGGCGCAAGAGGGACGAGACGAAGATGTGAGACTTCAGGCGCATGAAAGGCTGATACACGCGCTGGACGGCGCAGGCAAATCGGCGGCGCGGTCAAACCCCACTGGCAATCAGAGTGCGCCGATTTCCTTGAGCTTTTTCAAGACCTGGGCATTCGGTTCACCGGTCTGCGGCAGGCGGTAATGTTTCTCGAAATGGCGGATCGCCGCCCGCGTCTGCGCTCCGGCGACGCCATCGACCGTCACATCCGCATAGGCGAGGTTGCTCAGCCCCTTCTGGATGTTCAGCACCAAGGCGCTCGAAACCGGGATTTCGGCACGCGGAACGAAATTGCTCTCCTTCTCGGAGGAACGAATGGCGGCAGCGACCGGATCGATCTCAACGCCACTGCCCTTGGCCTCGGCGAGAGGTCTTCCCGCCGGCATGACCTGAGCAGCCTGATCGCCAGGTGCCGCCCGAAGTGCCTGCAGCAACTCCGTACTGGCCGAACCCGTCTCGGCGCGGCCGGCCTGCGCTTCGAAGCGCAGGATCGCGGCCGCCGTCCGTGGGCCGCTGCGCCCGTCCGGCGCGCCGTCATAAAGGCCGACGCGGTTCAGTTCCTTCTGGATGTCGGCAACGAGCTTCGAGGTCGCGCCACCGGGCACGCTTGCCACGCGCTCAGGCGACGGTTTTTCCGTCGGCAGATCCGCGGAAGCCGCAGCTATCACGTCCTCGACATTGTCCGCCTTGGCCTCGCCCTCGCGCTCGATGACGAAGGTGGTCACGTTGCGCGGCTCGATCTCTTCGCCCTTGGCGATGGCGATCCGCTGCGCGGTTTCGGCGCTGACGAGCGGCACGCGGGTGCGCATCAGCGGTGACGGGTGCACACCGTGCTGGTACCACATGGCATTGGCGGCAACGAAGGAAAACACGACCAGGAAGGCGGCCGAGCCGCCAGAGACCAGGGGATGGCGCGCCATCAGCCGGCCGGCAAGCCCAACACCCTGTCCGGCAAGAGCCAGCCCGCGCACGGCCAGGCCAGGCGCACGCCGCGCGGCCTTCTTCCGTTCAGGCTGTTTTCGCTTGCGCGGCGCCATATCCCCGTTCCTCGTTCAAACCAACGTCTTCGGACCGCCCTCCTTCGGCGGCCGGCCTCGCCTCTCCGTCGCGTAGGCGCGGCGGAAATTCCACCGTCACCGACGAACGCTGCTCTTCTTGCTCGGCAACGGCGATGCCGGAGCCGTCGCGCGGTATCGTCACGACGATGACGGTCCCCTCACCCTCGCGGCTGCGAATCGTGAGGTCGCCACCATGAAGGGCAACGAGGCCCTTGACCAGCGAAAGGCCAAGACCCGTGCCTTCGTAGCGGCGTGTATAGTCGTTCTGGATCTGGACAAAAGGTTGACCGAGCAGCTTCAGCTTGTCGGCGGCAATACCGATTCCGGTGTCGCTGACCGAGAGCTTCAGCATCGCACCGTCCACTTCAGCGTCGATCGTCACGACGCCGCCATGGTCGGTGAACTTCACGGCGTTGCCGACCAGGTTGATGAGAACCTGCTGGAAGGCGCGCTGGTCGGCATTGACTTCGCCAATGCCGCGGGTGACGCGGCTGACGAGCTTGACGCCCTTTTCCGCGGCCTGGTGCGACAGCATCGCCTCGCAGGCGGCAACCGCCTCGGCGACGCGGAACGGCTCGGGCATGAGCTCGTAGCGTCCCGCCTCGATCTTGCTCATATCGAGCATGGTATTGACGACGGAGAGCAGATGTTCGCCCGACTTGTGGATGAGGCTCACATACTCGCGCTGGCGATCGTTCTCGAGCTTGCCGAAATACTCGCCGCCCAGCACGTCGGAAAAGCCGAGGATCGCATTGAGCGGCGTGCGCAGCTCGTGGCTGACGGCGGCGAGGAAACGGGTCTTGGCATCGTTCGCAGACTCCGCTTCGGCGGTCCGGGCCGCCGCCTCGGCGCGCAGGCCTGCCTCCTGAGAGACATCGCGCGACTGCGCAAGGATCGCCGTCAAGTTGCCATCGCGATCGCGCAAGGGCGCCAAGTCGCAGGACATGTAGACGAACTGTTCGCCTTCGATCGGCAAGGTCCGCCGTTCGATACGGATATCGACCGTCGCCCGATCGCCGCCCTGGCGAAGGATGTCGATCGCGCTCAGGAACGTAATGCGGTCGGAGACGTGAATCTGCTCGATGAAGCCGCGGCCCGCCGGGTCGCGCATCAGCGTCAGGTGCTCGGCGGCATCGCGCCCATGCACGGAAAGGACATTGCCGCGCAGGTCATGCACGGTCACGAGGCCCGCAAACAGGTCATAGGCTGCCGAGAGGTCCCGGAGAACGGGATCGGACGGAGCCGGCGCAGCAGTTTCCGGCGCTCGGCCGCGAGCGATCGCCACGGCTGCCGCCAGTAGCGAAGCGGAAGCCCAAAGAGCGGTTCCGAGCGGCAGGGCCGAGGACACGGGTATGGCGAGCGACAGGGCGAGCGGCGCCACCGGCAGTGTCGTCAAAGACACGGCCGCAACAGTGCGCAAACGTTTCGTGTCGCGGCGCCCGGCGGGCGAAGAAGCCTCACGACGGGGCAGCCACAGGGCCGCGATCTCGTCCACGCGGGACGCCCATCTGCCAGCCATGTTACGCAATACGCTCACGCTTTACCCTGCTACATTTGTTGTTCTTGCGAGGCTGGCGCGACCGATTTCCCCTATTTGGAAACCGCGGTTCAGACCGCCTCGTGACATGTCGGAATCTCGCATCCCCGGCTTAATGAAAGAATAAACGCGCCCGTGCCGGAACGGTGCGAAACGGCCGAAAAATCCCGTTTTGGAGCAAATTGAGCGACCTTCATTTCTTGTGGTTAACGGGGCGTAAGCAACGGATTTCTGTGCATTTTCTGCACAGCGTTAACGATTGTGGCGAGCCCGCCGGCACGCCATTGCCGACGCTTCCGGGCTTCGCACACAGGGTCCCGCCACGAACCTTAACGGCGAAAGCTAAAATGCGACACAAATGCGCGGCAAAGCACTCGGCGGCGGCATTTCATTAAAATTTGAAGCAAATGCCGCGCGATTTTGAAAAGCCGTCTTGTGATTCCCGTCCTAATGTCGGTGTCAACAAAGGGACGGACGCTGCCTCGAAGGCAGCAGCTCCCCGAGGAAACGACGGCAGCGTGAACGGGTATCAGGGGATACGACGGCGCTGCGGGATGCCGAAGGCACAAAAGCCGGCTAGAAGACTGGCGAGCTCAGGCAGCTGAACGAAGGATGGGCAGAACATGTGGTTTCTCATCAAGGCGACATTTTGGTTTTCGCTGGTGCTGGTGCTGCTGCCATTCCTCGATCCGTCGAGCTCGCAGAAGCTGGAGCACGCTCCCAAGGTCGAGCTTGGCGACACCTTCGCCGCCGCCAATGAGGCCTTCCAATACATCAGCGCCATCTGCATCCAGAAGCCTGAGATTTGCGAGAAAGGGGCAGAGACCTTCGTCGCCCTCGGCCACAGGGCCCGCGAAGGCGCTCGTATCGCCTATGAGTTCCTGGATACCCAGTTTGCCGAAACCGATGCGGCCCAACCCGATGCCAAGGTGATGACCGGAACGGTCACACCGGTCATGACCGGCACGGTCAAGCCCGCTGCCGATGTGGCAGCACCCGCCACCGAGGTCAGCACCATCGATGCAGAGCCTGTCTTCAAGCGCACGCCGGTTCCGGAAAAGCGCCTCGATCCCAAGGCCGCGATCATCCAGTAGTCATGCCAAGCCCTCGGTCGAGACCGGCGGGCCACCCATTCGCAACTTAACTGCCTGACTTGCCGCCCTGTCGTGGCCGCCGCGAGGATCCCATCCCCTCGCGGCGTTTTCTTTTCAGGCCCAACCTTTGATCGCCAAGAGCCAGCCACGCACAAGCCGTGGCTGCTTAGGTCCGCCGCACGGCAAGCGGAGGCACCCAATGCAGATCTACGGGCTTTTTTCGAATGCGGGCGTGACGCGGCCAGCGACAGCCGGCACATCGACCGCCGTCGAAGGCAAGAGCCCGGCATCGGCCGCATTGCTCCTCGGCACCGATGACGACACTGGTGACCGCGCCGCCGCAGCAAAGAAGAAGCTCGACGACATCAAGGAACAGCTTCGGATGCTCCGGTTCTTCGCATCGGATCCGGAAACGCTCGCGAGGCTCGCCAAGCAACTCGCTCAGCAACTCGGCACGGCAGCCCAGCAGTTGGCCGGCGCAGACGGTGCCGGAGCGATAAACGGCGTTGCCTCCGCTGCGGCCGTGGCCGCCTTGGCAGATACCGGCAGTGCGCAAGTGGAAGGTGCTATCGCCGGAAACGATGCAGCCACGTCCGCAGAGCCGACAAGCTTTGCGGAGCGCGCCTATCGTGAATTCAGCGACGATGACGGTGAGTCCGGCGCCACCACGAAACTGGCCGCCGAACTCAAATCGCTTGCCGAGCAGATAAAGCAGCTGTTGCAAAAGGCCGAGCAGGAATTGCACACCGAGGGATCTGCCCGTGACGCTGACGATGCGCGCGCGGCCGGCCATGCCTTGTCGGCGGCCGTCGGCAAACTCGGCGGGATCGATGCAGGCGCCGGAAATGCCTTCATCTTCCCGTCAAGCGTTTCGATCTGACCGCGCCGGCGAAATGCCGCCGACACCCAAGGTAACTGTTATTGGCGGTTCTCAATGGGCTTGCCATCCCCTATATGAGGACTGAAAGCCCGCATGCCTGATGGCAAAGGGGCATGAACAGGGACAAAGCTCGTTCGCGGCAAGGACCGGCGGGCGTATAATCCCCTGATAACTGGACCCGGACCATGACGACGCTTGACCAGATCATCGACGATTTCGCCTTCCTCGACGAGTGGGAGGATCGCTATCGCTATGTGATCGAACTCGGCAAAGCTCTGCCGGACATGCCGGAAGCCAAGCGGACCCAGGAAAACAAGGTTCAGGGTTGCGCCAGCCAGGTCTGGCTCGTCACCCAGACGGCCGGCAATCCGGAGGACCCTGTCCTGACTTTCGAAGGTGAATCGGATGCGCATATCGTGCGCGGCCTGGTCGCAATCGTGCTCGCCATCTATTCCGGCAAACATGCCTCGGAGATCGCCAAGACCGATGCGATCGATACCTTCGGCAAGATCGGCCTGATCGAGCACCTGTCGACGCAGCGCGCCAATGGCCTGCGCTCGATGATCCGCCGCATCAAGAACGAAGCCGAGCTTCGGCTGGCCGCCTAAAGCGCGTCGCGATCTCTCAGGTTCGCGCCTTGCGTTTTAAGTTTTATGATATTTCGCATGTCGTTATCGCAAAACCGCTGCGCACGTTTGCGCGAAAGGCTTCAAGGCGCCGTCAGGACCTGCCGCAGCGACCGCGCTGCTGACAGTACAAAACACAAGAGCCGGACGCTCAGGCCCGGCCCTTGTGTTCAAACCAAATGCCGTCAGGCAAATTGCAGCAACCAGCCGCAAGGCTTCACCAGACGGTTGAAGTCTTATTTGCCACGGCGCTTGCGGCGCTGGCCGAGGCCCATTTCCTTGGCGAGACGCGAGCGTGCTTCCGCATAGGCGGGCGCGACCATCGGGTAGTCGGTCGGCAGGTCCCATTTCTCGCGATATTCTTCCGGCGACAGATTGTGGTGAGTCATCAAGTGGCGCTTCAGCGACTTGAAGGTGCCGCCACATTCGAGGCAGGTGATCTGGTCGTCCTGGACGGACTTGCGAACCGACACGGCCGGCTTCGGCTTTTCAACGGGGATGACGACCGGTGCCGGCGCCGCGGTGTTGTTGAGCGCCGAGTGCACATCTGCGATCAGCGTGGAAAGCTCGGCGACGGGAACCACGTGATTGCTGACGTAGGCGGCAACGATTTCCGCCGTCAGCTCAACCAGAAGTTCATGGCTCGCGCCAAGCGCTGTTTCAGTCATTTCTTTCTCCTATCGGACTTCAGCACAACCCGAAACGGCGTCTCGGGGGGAGGAACGCTTGCAAGAGCCGCCAGGAAGCCTTCGCTGCCTTGGGATGGACCATCAAACGCGGCAAGGACAAACGCCGGCCACGATATCAAGAGTAGGAATTTTGATTACGAAACCTGCTGCCGAGTCACCGGGACGACCGAACTCTCAAAGCAACAACCAACATTCACAACTCAAGCTGGAATTTCAGATCAAAGTATTTCCACGACGACACTTTACATTTACTCGATTAACATCGATGCGTGAAATGTCCAAACATAAATTTGCCGACAGTTAGCAACTTTATCTCCGAATTGCTAAAATGGCCACACTGCATCGCAAAGTTCTGAAATACAGATTCAGAAATGTCATCGATCAGCGATGACGTGGCTCTACTTTTGTGGAAGCTGATCTACAACTGACAGCTTCGTAAGTTTGTAACCGGCCTGATGTGCGGCTTTTGCCAAGAGATGAGCCGAGATTGGTGCAGTCAGAACGAAGAAGAAGAAGCCTGCAAGCGCCCGAATCAGTATCGCCGCATCCAGAGAATGAACGCCCGCAGCCAGCAGCAACAGGCCTGAACCTACGGTGCCGGCCTTAGACGCTGCATGCATACGGGTGTAGAGATCGGGAAAACGCATGATGCCAATTGCCGCAAGCAGCGAAAAGATCGCGCCGACGATCAACAGAGCGGCAACCAATACAGCAACGGCCATGTCCAGGACGGGGTTCATCGGCGCCCTCCCTTGTGCTTGCGACGGACCGCATTGGATCTCGGTGCGGACGCGCGCTTTGATTCCGGCGAGCTCCGCTCAACGTTGACCGTTTCCGGCGAAAGCCCGCGAGCCAGGATGAAGCGGGCAAAGGCGACGGTCGCGAGGAATCCGACCAAGCCAAGGGCAATGGCAATGTCGATGTAGAGATTGAAACCAGTGCGGATCGCGACGACGGCAATCAGGCCGATGGCGATCGCCACCAGCATGTCGAGACCGAGCACGCGATCCGGCAGGGTCGGGCCGCGGATGATGCGCCAGACAGTAATCAGGAGGGCAGCAGACAGCGCGATGAGTGCAAAGCCCGTAGCGAGGGCTTCGATCTGGTCTGGCAGGCTCATTCGAAAGCCTCCTTTATCCGCCGTTCAAAGCCGTTGGCGATATCGCGCCTGAGGCCGCCGGGATCGGCACAATCGAGCGCGTGGACGTAGAGCGTCCGGCGGTCGGCGGAAACGTCGACCGACAAGGTCCCAGGCGTCAGCGTGATGAGATTGGCGAGCAACGCGATTTCGAAATCGCTCCTGACCGTCAAGGGATAGGCAAAGATGCCGGGCTTCAGCTTCATCTTCGGCTGGATGACCATGAGCGCGACCTTTGTGGCCGAGATTGCGAGTTCCTTGAAAAAGAGAGCGGTCAACAACAACAGTCTGAGCGGACGCACCGGATAGGTGATGGGCTGGAGCTCGCGCCGGATCAGCCATAGAGACAGCGCTCCAACGGCGAAGCCGAGGATCAGATTGGCCAGCGAGAAACTGGCGCTGATCGCACCCCAGATCGCCGTGAACACCAGGTTGATGGTTAGGAACTTGGTCACGGGGCACCTCCCGGGAAAACCGAGTTCAGATAGGCCGAGGGCTCAGCGAGCGAGGCAGCAGCGCTTTGAATGGTCGAAAGCAGTGGCTCCGGGTAGAGACCAATCGCCAAAGCCAGGATGACCAGTACGGTGAGCGGCAGCAGCGCCGCCGGCGAGATCGTCGCGGAAGCGGTCGTGACCTCCCCGGCTGCCGCATCGCGCCAATAGGCCAGCAGGAAGAAACGCCCGGTGACAACGGTCGTCAGGAAGCCGGTGAAAAGCAAGGCCGCGGCCAGCCACCAGGCGCCGATATCGAGCGCCGCCTTGACCAGCATGACCTTCGGCCAGAAGCCGGAGAATGGCGGCAGACCGGAAACGGCGAAGGCCAGCATGAGCGTCAGCGCCGCGAAACCGGCATGGCCACGGTAAAGGCCTGCCAGCGACGAAAGCGAGAAGCTGCCGCCGAGCTTGGCCGCAACGCCGGATGCGAAATAAAGCGCAGTCATGACGAGCATCGAGTGCAACGCATAGAAGATCGCACCGCCAATGCCGCCCGGCCCGCCGACCGCAATCCCGGCGAGGATCGAGCCGATGCCGGAGACCACGAGATAGCCGAGCATGCGGCGGAAATCCGATTGCGCCAGCGCCCCGAAGGCACCGACGAGCATGGTGAGCGCGCCGGCAAGGGCAATGACGAAGCTCAGTTCCTCGCGCTGGAGCGGCAGCAGCATGACGGTGACGCGGATCAGGGCGTAAATGCCGACCTTGGTGAGCAGGCCGGCGAAGAGCGCCGACACCACGACGCGCGGCGTATGGTAGGAGGCCGGCAGCCAGAAATTGACCGGGAACGCCGCCGCCTTCATGCCGAAGGCCAGCACGAAGAGCGCCGTCAGCGTCATCAGCGGCGCCGTGCCGGCAAGGCCTTCTGCCTTGCGGGCGATATCGGCCATATTGAGCGTGCCAAAGCTCGCATAGAGATAGCCTGTCGTGATCAGAAACAGGGTGGTCGCGACCAGATTGAGGAAACCATACTTCACCGCTCCGTCGATCTGCTCGCGCTCGGAGCCGAGCACGATGAGGCCGAACGACGAGATCAGCAGCACCTCGAACCAGACGTAGAGGTTGAAGATGTCACCCGTCAGAAATGCACCCGAAACGCCGGCCATCAGCAGCATCAGGAACGGGTAGAAGCCGTAGCGCCGACCGCTGTCGTTGATATCCGCGAGCGAATAGATCCCGCCGGCGAGTGCCACCACCGAGGCGGTCAACGCAAAGAGAGCGCCCGTCAGATCAACGGTGAAGGCAATGCCGAAGGGCGGCAGCCAGCGTCCCATGACCATTGTCACCGGACCGCTCGCAAGCACATGCCGAAGCAGGAGAATGTCTATCAACACGAGACCGGCCAGTCCGAGGACAGCGATGTAAGGGTGCCAATCGATCTTTCGGCGCAGCATGACAAGCAGTGCGCCGATCGCCAGGCACCAGGCGACCGGCAGGATCACCAGCCAATCGGCAGAAGCGACCGGCTCGAGAACGAGTGCGGCGGAAAGATCTGCGTGGGGAGAAGTTGAAGCGGCCATGGGTCGGTCAGTATCCAAGCGGCGGAGCCGGCTCGTCCTTCGGCTCGGCGACGCGCATCTCGTCGGTATTGTCGGTCTGCAGCACCTCGTAGGCGCGCCACGCGAGAACCAGCAAGAAAGCGAAGAAGGAGAAGGAGATCACGATCGCTGTCAAGATCAGTGCCTGCGGCAGAGCGTTTGCCGCCGGTCCCGTGAGCGCGTCCTGGTGGCCGGGGACGACCGGCGGCACGCCGCGCGTCAGCCGCCCTCCGGTGAAGATCAGCAGATTGACGGCATTGCCGAGAATGGCAACACCAAGCAACACCCGGATGATGGATTTCGACAGCAGCAGGTAGACGGCAACCGTGAAGAAGATACTGACGAGCAGCGCGAACCAGGCTTCCATCACTCGCCTCCCCGCTCTTCGAGCGAAAGCGCAATCGAGCTGATCGCCCCGACGACGACGAGATAGACGCCGCAATCAAACAGCATCACCGTCGAGAGCGGGACTTCCAGGCCGAGAACCGAAGGATAGATCCAGAGACCGGTCATGAAGGGGACGCGTGCCGCAATCGAGATCAGGCCGGCGACCGTCGCTGCGAACAGCCCCGCGCCGGCAATCGTCATCGGGTGAAAATAGATTGCACGGCGCACCGTCTCGACGCCGCAGGCGATGCCGTAGATCGCCAGCGCCGAAACCGCGATCAACCCGCCAATGAAGCCGCCGCCGGGCTCGTTGTGGCCTCGCAGCAGCACGAAGATCGAAAACAGCACCATCAGGCTGGTGAGAAAAGGGGCGACGGCCCGGAAGATCACCGACATCATGCGCGTTCCTCCGCATCCGGATCATTGTCGGCGATGCGGCGGAGAGAACCAGCCCTCAAGCGGACCAGCGACAGGATGGCAAGACCGGTGACCATCACCACGGCGATCTCACCCAGCGTGTCCGTACCGCGGAAATCGACGATGATGACGTTCACCACATTGGCGCCGTGCGCGATCGATTTCGAATAGAGATTGAAGAATTCCGTCAGCGTGGAGTCAAAGGGAACGCCCGTCGTCTTCAGTAGCATCAGGCCGAAACCCAAGCCGCAGGCGAGTGCAATGGCAAAATCCGGGACCTTCTGGGCAAGCGGCCGATGGTCGGACGGCGAGAGCCTGAGGCGCGTCATCACCAGTGCCAGGACGACGACCGACAGCGTCTCGATCATGAACTGGGTGAAGGCAAGATCCGGCGCACCATAGAGCAGGAAGATGACGGCAACGGCAAAGCCCTGGATGCCGAGCGAGACGATCGCTGTCAGCCGATCCGGAGCGAGCACGACGGCAACGAGACCGATGACCGCGATGGCCATGATCGCAAGCTCGTGCAGTGGCACGTCGGGTGCAAAGAACGGCGCGCGCGGCAGTTCGCCGTAGGTGAGCGGAACGACCAGCAGCACGCAGGCAACCAGGATGAAGGTCGCCGTCATGTAGACGTCGAGGCGGCCGGATTGCAGCCGGCGCGTCAGCCCGACGGAAAAACGAACGAGCCCGCGGATGAGCTGGTCGAAACCACGGTCCGGCCCCCAGCCGATATCGGCAAGGATTGCGGCGATGAAACCACGCAAACGATCGAGCTTCAGGTAGAAAACGATCCCGATCAACGCGGTCGCGGTCGACATGGCCAGCGGCACCCCGACATGCGGAACGACGGACATCGTGACCGCACGCGGTTCGCCTGATATCGCCGATGCCATCGGCGTCGACACGAGTTCGTGGGTCAACCCCGAGAGCAAGGCGGCGGAAAGCCCCTTGGCGGCAAGCAGCGCCGGCCCGAGCCAGAGCAGCACCGGCGCCTCGTGCGCCGCCTTCGGCGTCTCCACCTTCGCACCGATGAAAGGCTTGAGGGCGACGGCAAAGGCCACCGCGAACATCAGAGCATTGCCAAGGATCGCGATTGCCGCAAAGACCACGGAGCGCCGGTCGAAGCCGGAGAGCGCGTAGTAGATTTCCTCCTTGGCGATGAAGCCGAAGAAGGGGAACAGGCCGCCCATCGAAAATGCGGCTGCAAGCGCAATGACGAACGTAAGCGGCATGGCGGAGCGCAAGCCCCCGAGCCTGGTCACGTCACGCGCGCCGGTCTCATGATCGATGATGCCAGCAACCATGAACAGGGCACCCTTGAACAGGGAGTGTGCGACAAGATAGAGCGCCGCCGCCTCGATCGCGTGCGGGAAGCCGAGACCGGTCAGCATGACCAGCAGCCCGAGCGAGGCCATGGTCGTATAGGCGAGCATCAGCTTCAGATCGGTCTGGCGGCAAGCAAGAGCTGCGCCGATGACGAGCGTGGCGCCGCCGAAGAGCGGCAGCAGGATCTGCCATTCGGGCGTGCCGCCGAGCACGGGATTGAGCCGCATCAACAGATAGACGCCGGCCTTCACCATTGTCGCGGAATGCAGGTAGGCCGAAACGGGAGTCGGTGCTTCCATCGCGTTCGGCAGCCAGAAATGGAACGGAAACTGCGCCGACTTGGTGAAGGCTCCACCGAGGACGAGAATGAGCGCGGCCGGATAGAACGGGCTCTCGCGCATCTCCGTACCAAAGGCCATGAGCAGCGAAAGCTGGGTGACTCCGCTGACGTTCCAGATGATCAGAAGTCCTGCGAGCAGGAACAGGCCCCCTCCTCCGGTCACGATCAACGCCTGAAGGGCTGCGCGCCTTGCCGCTTCGCGCGAATGATCGAAACCGATCAGCAGGAACGACGTGATCGAGGTCAGTTCCCAGAAGACGAAGAGCATCAGGAAGCTGTCGGACACGACAAGCCCGAGCATCGATCCCATGAACATCAGGATGAACGAGAAGAACCGTCCCTGCTGTGGATGGCCTTTCAGGTAACCGCCTGAATAGAGCACGATCAGCATGCCGATGCCGGCGATCAGCAGGACGAAAGTCAGCGACAGGCCATCGATCAACCAGGAAAAGCTGACATTGAACGACGGGATCCAGGCATAGCCGCCGGTGACCACCTCGCCTTTGGCCACGTCCGGCCAGAAGCGGGTGAAATGCAGGACAATGGCCGCCGGGAAGAGTGCCAGAACCCAGGCCGCATTGTGCCCGAGGAGGCGCGTGAGCAGCGGCGCGACCAAAGCTCCCACGAAAGGGAGTGCGAGAGCCAGAAATGTCAGGGCCGCAACATCCATCGTCCTGGCCTGCTCCTTTATGTTTTCACGATACAATCAATCGAAGACCCGACATAAAAGAAGGGTTGTGGCGCCTCAAGCCTTATCCAGATAAAATCGACGTTATGTGCCGTTAAGTCGCTTCGGAGATCGGACGCAGCAGTCCAAACACTATCAGATTCGTTCGTTTCGTGCGGAGGCGGCCGACAACAATTAAAATGCTGTTAGCATAATATTCAGTTGTCGTCGCAGCAGGATCGAACGTCCTAGAATCGGGACAATAAGACGTGGTAGTTGTACGTAAAGGCTTCTTCAATTCAAAATAATACGAAGCCTGGATCCGCCTGCCGGCGGAAACCAACGGCTGCTCGGAACGTCTGCCTTCGACGATATCTGTGAACCGCAAGGCGCCGGCTCATCGACCGTCTTTCTGCCGCAAGCAGCATGAAACGGAACAACACAACGATCACGGGCGAGGCCTGCTTGGAACGATCTCGCATAGTCGTCATCGCCAGTATCCTGGCTGCACTCGGCGCGATCCTGCCGATGATGGCGGCCTATTATCTTTCCTGGTCGATCGCGGTGCGCAGCGAGCAGACACGGCTTTCCCATCTTGCCGACTACGCCATCATGCGCGCCGATGCGGCGCTCGAGGAAGCCTCCCGGGCGCTGAAAGCCGCCGACCGGTTTGACATGCCGCCCTGTATGGCAACACATATCGCAGCGCTGCGCTCCCTCGTCGTCAATACGACCTCCATCGAAGACATCGGCTATTTCGAAAACGGGCTGCTCAGGTGCACGTCGTGGGGCTATCCGCCGCGCCGTCTCACCCGCTCTCCGCCCGCCGATTTCTTCGCGAGCAACGGCGTCGAAGTCATCCCGCGGATGTACCCGACGATCAGTACCGGCGCCCCCATGACGGCGTTTCGCTATCGTTCCTACACCGTACTGACCAACCCGGCTCGATTTGTCGACGTGATTGCGGAGCCCGGCACCCGGCTTGCAGTCGCCACGAAAAACGGCGTCCTGATCGGCACTCTGAACAATCCTGACGCGTCGCTTACGGCCCGGCTCGCCGAACTTCCCGAAACCGGCAGCAACGCCGACGATCTGTTCGCAACCTCCCATGGCGCAAACTGGATCGCCGTCGCGAGCGCCCCCAACATCGCCATTTTTAAGGACATGGACCGGGAGCGCCTGCTGCTTCTGCCGGTCGGCGCCCTGGTCGCAGCGCTTATGGTCGGCCTCGTCGTCTGGCTGTCGCGGCGCCGCCTTTCGCCGCTCGGAGAGCTCTCCATCGCCGTTCAGCGGCGCGAATTCATCGTCCACTATCAACCGCTCATCGAACTGAAGACCGGCATCTGCGTCGGTGCCGAAGCGCTCGTACGCTGGCGGCGGCCCGACGGGCAAATGGTCCGCCCCGATCTCTTCATACCGCTGGCGGAAGAGAACGGCCTGATCGAAGAAATCACCGACCAGGTCATCTATGCCACGATTGCCGAGCTGAAAACGGTCCTCCTTGCGGATCGCTCGCTGCACATTGCCGTCAATCTTGCCGCCGACGACATCAAATCGGGGCGCATCCTGCCGGTGATCCAGGCGGTGCTGGAAAACACCGGCATACTGACCCAGCAGATCTGGCTGGAAGCGACCGAACGGGGCTTCATGGATGTGAAATCGGCCCGCGCAACGATCGAGGAGGCCCGCCGGCGCGGCCACTCGGTGGCGATCGACGACTTCGGCACCGGCTACTCAAGCCTGCAATACCTGCAGGAGCTTCCGCTCGACGCACTGAAGATCGACAAATCCTTCATCGACACGATCGGAACGGACTCTGCCACCAGTTCGATTACGCCGCATATCATCGACATTGCCAAGTCGCTCGATCTCTACATCGTCGCCGAGGGCATCGAGCGGCAGGAGCAGGCCGACTATCTCATCGAACGCGGTGTCCAGTATGGCCAGGGCTGGCTGTTCTCCAAGGCGTTGCCCGCAGCGGAATTCATCGCCTTCTACAACAACAGCAAGCGCCGGCGCGGCGCCGGCCCGACCGTAATCCGCCGCGAGATCGCCTGACGCCACGCCGTCGACCGCAATGCCGGGCCGCGACGTGAATTGCGCGCTTCCGGCGGCATTCCTATATAGTCGCCGCAACGACAGGAGATCTTTCATGACGACCGTTAAGACGCCCAAGGTGGTGAAGACCGATGCGGAATGGCGAGCCCTGCTCTCGCCGGAGCAATACCGCATCACCCGTCAGCAGGGTACCGAGCGTCCGTTCACCGGCCCTTTCGTCAACAACAAGCAGACCGGCACCTATGAATGCGTCTGTTGCGGCCGAGCCCTCTTCCGCTCGGACACCAAGTTCGATTCCGGTTGCGGCTGGCCGAGCTATTTCGCTGCGATCGACGACCAGGCGATCCGCGAGATCGAGGACCGCTCGCACTTCATGGTGCGCACGGAAATCCGCTGTGCCGACTGTGACGCCCATCTCGGTCACGTGTTCCCGGACGGCCCGCCGCCGACGGGGCTTCGCTATTGCCTCAACGGCCATGCGATGACGTTTACCGAGGATTGACACTGACGCGCGGAAGGAGTGGCATGGGGGCTGCTGTTCCATTAGGAACAGGCCCTGCACCGAAGCCGCGCTATCTAGACTTTGGGTCGAGCAAGCGAGAGGAGGTCCGCATGCTGCGCATCCTGACAGCACTCACGCTCCTGCTTTCGTCTGCCCTGGCAGCGGCGGCCGCCGACGATTGGCTACCCTATGCCAATGCGCGTTTCGGCTACGTGCTCGACATTCCGCCTGGCTTCGAACTGCAGAGCCAGGGCGACAATGGCGACGGCGCCAGCTTTCATGCCAACGACAATGGTGCGACCCTTTCGGTCTTTGGCAGCACATTGCTGGATGGCGACTTCGAGACTGACGTCAACGACCGCATCGGGATCGAGCGCGAGGGCGACTGGCGGATCGCCTATGCGCGGGTGACGGCAGCCTGGGCAAGCTTTTCGGGCGTCCGTGGGGAAGAAGTGTTTTATACCCGTGCCATCGCGCTCTGCGACGGCAGCGCCGCCTATTTCCGCCTTCAGTACCGCAAGAGCCGGCTCACCAGTTTCGACGGCGTGATCTCGCGGATGGCGGAGGCCCTCAGGCCATCGGAAGGCTGTCAGCACCCGCCTGTCGCTGCGGTTGCGGGCGAAGCGCCGAACTGACCACCGCTCAGGCTGCGGCGCTGAAGCAGCTCACCACGGCCGAATAGTGAACGGCCGCACCGGTCACAACGAAACCGTGCCAGATCGCGTTCTGGAAGCGCAGCCTTTCCCAGACATGGAAAATCACGCCGGCGGAATAGATGATGCCGCCGATCAGGATCAGCACCAGCGTCGTTGCCGTCAGCGCCGACAAGAGCGGCCCGACAGCGAGCACGCCGCTCCAGCCCATGGCGAGATAGAGCAGGATCGCCAGCCGGTCGAACCGGCCGGGGAAAAGACATTTGATCGCAACGCCAAGGGCCGCGATCGCCCAGATGCCGATCAGCATCACGAACAGGAACGGATCGTCCAAGCCGCGCTGCAGGAACGGCGTATAGGTCGCGGCGATCAGGATGAAGATCGAGGAATGATCGAAGCGGCGCAGGAACCATTTGGTCCGCGAGATCGGATAGAGGTTGTAGAGAAACGAGATCGACAGCGTTGCAAGCAGTCCTGCTCCGTAGACGGTGGCGGCCGCAAGCTGGCCGCTGGTGCTCCAAAGCGTCGCATAGAAGATCAGTGCGGTGACGCCGACGAGCGCGGCGGCAAGACCGATGCCGTGCACGATGCCGTCGGCAATCAATTCCGAGCGGTCATAGTTCCATTTGACGCCAGCGAATTCCACGCAATCCCTCTCCCGGGTCTCTGTCTTTTTCTCGGGCACGCTCGTAGCTGTCGCGCCATCATCGCCATCCTGCCACAGCCCTGGGCCGCCGCAAAGATATGGTGGCGTGGCGAAAGCATCAACTTTTGCAACGCATTACAACAATCGCATGACATATCTGCTGAGTGCGCGGGACCTTGTTCGCAGGCGCGGCGATGACCACACGCGCTCACAAGATTACGCCGATCGGGAGGAGAACCATGTCGAAGTTGCGCACCCCTCAGCCGGAACTGGCGGCCGCGCTCAGCGAGCTTTGCCTGCGATCGAAAGCGGTATGGGGATACGACGCCGCCTTCCTGGAGGCCTGCCGTCCGGCGCTGACGCTGACGGCCGAGGACGGGAAGGATTCGGACCTGCAGATCGCTGTCGATGGCGAGCGGATCCTCGGTCTGGCGCAGGTTCGCTCCGATGGCCAGATCGCCGAACTCGACAAGCTCTTCATCGATCCGGACGCGCGCGCCGCCGGCATTGGCCGCAGCCTTTTCGCTTGGTGTGTCGAAGCAGCGCTCAACCGCGGCGCCACGGTCATGACGATCGATGCCGATCCGGGCGCTGCCGATTTCTATCGCCGCATGGGCGCGGTCGATGACGGCGTCATCGCATCGACCGTAATCCCGGGGCGCTTTCTGCCGAGACTGAAGCTGGAACTAAGATAACCATCCGAAGATCGCCGCTGCGGGCACGGCGGCGATCGATCGATGGTTCATCTTCCGCCCCGGGCAACCTCCGCCGCACATTCCTGACAGAGCGGCGCATGGGGAACAGCTTGCAGGCGCGCTGACGAAATCGGCAGGCCGCAGCGGACGCAGGTGCCGAAGGTGCCGGCGGCGATCCGGTCGAGTGCCGCGTCGATCGCGCGGATCTCTTCCTGCCCGGCAAGCCCGAGGCCTTCCAGAACCTCGTCGCCTTCCCGCTCGGTCACGCGATCCGGCACATCGGCGTTCATGGGCTCATCGAGATCGTGCTCGATCTTGACCAGCCGCCCCTGCAGCTCCTCCTTGCGGTGGGTGAGGCGGCTGCGAAAATCGTCAAGCGCAAACTTGTCCATCTGAAGACTCCTCGGCGGTGGCGGCGCAGGATCGCGCCGCAGCCGCTCTTATTGTTGGTGGGTTACCGGTCGACGAGTACGGCGCAGGGGCAATGGCTGACCACGCGGCTCGCGGTCGATCCGATGAAGTAATCGATCAGGCCCGGCCGGTGGGAGGCGATGATCACCAGATCGGCATTCTCTTCGCTCGCGCAGGCGTTGATGGTGCCGGCAGCACCGCCGGTGCGAATTTCAACACGGCCGTTGATCCCGTGCTTGGTCTTCATGTCCTCGAGCGTCTTTTTTGCCTGCTTGCGGGATTCCTCGACCATCTCCAACGGGAAATCGACGATCATGTAGCCCTGCGCATAGGCATTCAGATCTTCGACAACGTTGAGCAGGACAATCTCGCCCCCTTCGTCGATCAGCTTCTCGGCGATGCCCAGCACAGATTCGCCGTGCTCGAGCTGATCCATGGCAATCGGGACGATGATCTTCTTGTACATGCTGTACTCCTTCTGTTGCCCTCACGGATCGCCGCGCCAGATGTGGCGGGCCAATCCCTCGTCTGGAGATTGCGCCTCGACCGCTTTCCCGGCTTTGATTGAAATCAAATCGAAAGCGCCGCGCTCGCGTGACCCTACTCAAATGGAGGTAGGGCGACGGCAACCACTGTCAACGCTCATCGAACACAACATCAAACGACTGACGGGCTTCCGTGAACGGACGAGCCGGCCCATATTCCCGGCAACAGTTTCAACGAAACTGGGCCGGCAGAGCGGCTACGGTTTCGACGCCCAAGGAGGCAGACATGACGGATACCCCGACCGAACACGCCCTTGCCATGCCTGCGCATGTCGACCACGCACATCTGGTCGTCCAGGATCTGCCCGTTGTTTCGGCCTGGTACCAGAAAATCATGGGCTTGAAGCCGATCGAAACGAGCAAGAGCGGCGAAACGCTCGGCGTTGCCGGCCACCCGCTCCTCAGCCTGACAACCGAGGGCAACGCTGCCAGGGCACCCCGCAATGCGCCGGGTCTCTTCCACAACGCCTTTCTCGTGCCGAATCGTGGGGAGCTCGGCCGTTGGCTGGCCCACGCCGCCCACAACAACATTAGGCTACAGGGCGCTTCCGACCATCTGGTCAGCGAAGCAATCTACCTCGCCGACCCCGAAGGCAACGGTATCGAGGTCTATCGTGACCGGCCGCGCTCCGAATGGAGCTTCAAGCCCGACGGCACCGTCGGCATGGACACACTGCCGCTCAATCTCCAGGCTCTTTATGACGAAGCACCCAAGGACAATTGGGACGGCATGGCTGATGGAACCGCCATCGGCCATATCCATCTGCAGGTCTCCAACATCCCCGAAGCCGACGCGTTCTTCCGCGACGTGCTGGGGCTCGGGCTGATGGCACGCTATCCGGGCGCGAGCTTCTTCGGTTCGGGCAAGTACCACCACCATGTCGCCGCCAACATCTGGAATTCGCGTGGCGCACCGAAGCGCGAAGGCCATATGACCGGGCTTTCGGACTATACGATCCAGTACAAGGACCCGGCCGAACGCGCCGCGGCGCTTGCCAAGCTCGATGCGCTGGAAATTCCGGTCAACCGCGCCGGCGATGGCTACAGCCTCATCGACCCCTGGGGCATCGGCCTCAAGCTGGTCGCCTGACCCCTCTCTCCCGGGCTGCAGACGAATGATGTCTGCGGCAACTCGTCGGCCGCAGCCGCCTCAGGCGCTGCGGTCGTATTTTTGCTGCGCCTCCAGCACCGCCTCGATGTTGTCTTCGGCCCAGCGCGTCAGTGCGGCGACCGTCGACGTCAGCGTGCGGCCAAGCGGTGTGATCGCATATTCAACGGTCACTGGCACGGTAGCATAGACGCTGCGGCTAACGAGACCGTCGCGCTCCAGCTTCTTTAGAACCTGCGACAGCACCTTCTGCGAAATGCCATCGATCTCGCGCTTCAGCTGATTGAAGCGCACCGGCTGCCCATCAAGCTTGCCGAGCACCAGGACCGCCCATTTGTCGGCAAGCCGGTCCAGCACCAAGCGGGTCGGGCAAGTCTGGATATAGACGTCGTATTCCATCAGGCACGCCCCCCACGGCGGTTTCCGGCCGGAAACCATGTCACCAAAAACTGCCTCCTTTACAGCATTTTTCTGGATTTATATCTAGTATCCATCCGCAATATGGTTTCATTTTGATACTAAGGAGCATGACGATGGCAGGCAAGATTCTGGTTCTCGGGGCAAATGGAACGATCGGGAGCAAGGTGGTGCGCGCGTTGATCGCAGCCGGGGAAACGGTCAAGGCAGCATCCCGCAAAGCGACGCCGGTCGAAGGCGCCGAAGCCGTCGCCTTCGACTACCAGGACGCCGCGACCTTTGGGCCTGCGCTAAATGGCGTCGACCGCATCTTTGTATTGACGCCGGGAGGTTACCTCGACCCGGTGAGCCTGCTCGGCCCGATCGTCACCGCTGCTGCCGCACGCGGCATCAAGATCGTGCTGATGACCGTCATCGGCGTCGACGCGGATGACAAGATCCCCTACCGCCAGCTCGAACTGCTTGTCGAAAAGACCGGCGCGCCCTTCGTCATCCTTCGCCCCAACTGGTTCTCCGACAACTTCCAGACCTACTGGATCGAGGGCATCCGCCATGGCGCGATCGCCGTGCCGGCAGCCGAGGGCAAGACGAGCTTCATCGATACGCGCGACATCGCCGAATGTGCGGCAGCCGCCCTCACGAGCGACGCCTTCAACGGTCGCGCCTACAATCTCACCGGCCCGGAAGCGCTGAGCTACGACGAAGCCGCCGCGATCCTGTCGCGCGTCACCGGCAAACCGATCGCCTATGCACCGGTCGACGACGATACCTTCGTTGGCATTCTGACAGGGGCCGGCGTGCCGGCGGACTATGCCCGCTTCCTTGCCTCCATCTTCTATCCGGTGCGCGAGGGCTGGGTCGCCAAACCGACCGGCGACGTGAAGACGATGACGGGCCATGAGCCGCGCAGCGTGGAGACTTACGCCAAGGACAACATCGCGGCGCTCAAAGGCTAACCACTATCTGATCGCTCCCGCCCGCCGACTGGCGGGCGGCATGCCGACAGCGAACTATATATTCCTAAAGTTGCGGATGAAGCTTTTTGAGGTCCTGCGTCAACACGTCGCTGGATAGCCGCTGCGTCGTCGATCAATAAACTTGAGTATTTTACTCATATATCTTAACTGCATGTCCAAGTGGCCTCGCCAAAGGCCACATACATGCGGAGTTAATGATATGAAAAATAGGAATATTTTTATGGCTGTCCTGGCAAGCAGCACCCTGCTTTCGAGCCCTGCCCTGGCCGTTGACTTCCGCCCCCAGGCGGAGATCGAAGGCGGCTTCTTCAGTGGTGGTTCGGGTGCCAGTGGCGGCTTTTTCCTGCCCTTCGTGCTCGATTCGGGCAATGCGATTTTCATCGATACACACGGCGCGATTGAAAATGACTCCGTCCGTCAGGGCTCGATCGGTGCGGGCTATCGCTTCCGCGCCAGTGATCAATGGGTGATCGGCGCCTATGGCTATTACGACTATCTGAAGAGCAGCTACGGCAACTCCTTCAGCCAGCTGTCCTTCGGCCTCGAAGCGTTGAGCGGCGACCTTGAAATGCGCAGCAACTTCTATCTGCCGCTGACCGGCGCGAAGACGCTAAGCGCTTTCAACACCGCCTACGTGCGCGACCACGTGCTCGTCTTCCAGGAAGGCAAGGAACGGGCTCGGCGCGGCATCGATGCCGAAATCGGCGGCCGGCTGCCGGTGTTCGAGGACGACTCCAAGCTGCAGCTCAAGGTCTTTGGCGGCAGCTACTGGTATGGCGGCCGCAACCTCGACGACATGTTCGGCGCCAAGCTCCGTGCGGAGCTGACCTTTGCCGACCTACCCGGGCTCTCCGACGGCTCGACGGTTTCGCTCGGCGTCACGGGCACCTATGACAACGAGGACAAGCTCAAGGGCGCCGTCATGGCCCGGCTGCGCATTCCGTTCGGAGCGACCGGTTCGACCGGCAACGCCTTCGACCCAATGACGCAACGTGTCGAAAGGTCGACCCGGATCCGCACCCATGCCGGCGCCACCGGCGACATCGAGGCGGCACAGCTCGCCGACAGCGACCGCAACGCCAGCCGAGTCATCACTGTGTCCTCGGCTTCCGGCAATGCTGCCGCCATCAACTCTCTGATCGGAGCGGCAGGCGCCGATGCACTGATCCTGGCCGACGGCAACCTCGGCCTCGACCGGACGCTGGCCCTTCAGAGCGGCCAGACGCTTCTGGGCGGCGGCGGTGCGCTTGCCGTGCGCGGCGCACGAAGCGGCGCGACGACCACCTTCGTCAATGACGGCGCGGCCACGACGATCACCGGCTACAATCCGGCCCAGGACGTGATCGCCATGGCCAGCGGCAGCACGGTCTCGTCGCTTGCGGTCCGCGGCGGTCTCGCCGGTATCTCGGCGACCGATGCAGCGAACGTGACGATCGACAACGTCGATATTTCCGCTACCAATCACGACGGCATTCGCTTTACGCGGGTCAATGGCGCGCTGGTTCAGGACAGCCGTATCCACGATCTCTTCATCTGCGAAAACAACACGACCTGCGAATTCTCGATCTACAATCCGAACAAGGCGCCCTTTGCCGCCGTCAGCTCCGTCGGCAGCCGCGACGTGACAGTACGCGACACCTCGATCGACAAGGTGACCTACGGCGTCTTTGCCGGCGGCGAATTCAGGAAGGTCGGCCGGACAGACTATGAGCTGGTCACCGGCACGGAAAACGTCACGATCGACAACGTGACGATCAGCAACTCCCGCCGCGAAGGCGTGCTGCTCGTCGCAGGCAAGGATGTCAAACTCGATCGTGTCTCGGTCGACAATTCCAAGCAGGATCGCGACATGGATCTCGTGGTGCTCCAAGGCACTTCGAATGTCGCCATCAACGACATGCGGCTCATGGGCGGCATCAACGGCCTGATGCTCGTTTCCAGCCCGAACCTCGATGCGACGACCACCGACGTCAACGTAAAGGGCCTGACGGTCGACGGCACGCGCAATGCCGGCATTTTCTTCAACCCGGTCTCGGGCATCTCGCTTCAGGACGTTGCCGTTACCAATGCCGGCACCTATGGCGCCTATATCTACGGTAACGAGTACGAGTTCCTGGGAGGACCGGTGCGCGACATCGTGTTGAAGAACATGACGGTCGACAAGGCCGGCAAGGCGGGCCTCTACTTCTCAGGTCCGACCGAGGACATCACGGGCAATGTCAGCGTGACCAGCGCGCCGAAGGATTGCCTGCTCGACAACGGCTGGTCGGCCGGAACGATCACCCAGTCGCCGGGCTCCTTGCTGACAGTCAACAGCACCAAGCTCGACCAGGGCAACGCCGCGGCCCGTTGCCACTAAAGCGCAAGCCACGCCCGGACAGCTGGGCGTGGCTTCTCTTTCCTCCGATCGGGTGCCTATTCCGGTCGGCGGCACTCGAAGGTGACCACGTGGTCACCGGCGATGCAGGGGACCGCCGTCCCGGTTTTCCGGGACGGTGCCCTGTCAGGCCGGCAGGCGGCAGACTGCGCCGACGAGCCTGGCAACCAGCGGTCGCACGAGAAGCACGCAGATGAAGGCGACGGGCATCGCGAGCCCGTATGAGCTGAGCACGCGGGCCGGATAGCCGGCATCGATGCCTGTGTTGGCGCCGACGATGACGCAGCACATCAGAAACGCCATGATCGCCGACATGAAGAAGGCAAAGGCGATGGGCGCCGCTCGGGGCGGCAACTTGCGGCGACGCGCGATCCGCGGAGCCGATAGGGTGTCTTCCATCAGAAGCTCTCCTGAGATGACCGAGGGGACCACCCCCTCGCTTCGGACCGAACTATACGGATCGCGCTGCGGCGATGTAGGCCATTGCAGCCTCCTTCAGAAATAGGCAAAACCATCGAATAGATACCAATATTCGATGGATGGGATTATGGACACGCTGCGCGGGGTGGAGAGTTTCGTCAGAAGCGTCGAAGAGGGCAGCATCGCCGCGGCCGCGCGAAAGCTGGGGATCACCCCCGCATCGGCAAGCCAGAACATTGCGCGGCTTGAACGTACGCTCGGCAGTCGGCTGCTCAGCCGGACAACCCGCCAGCTCGGGCTCACCGAGAGCGGCAGGATCTATTACGAGCGGGTACGCGGTGTCGTTCATGAACTGGAGCTTGCAGCCGCTGCCGTCTCGGCGCTCAACGCCGAACCGCGCGGACCGCTCAAGATCGCTTCATCTGTCGCCTTCGGCCGCCATGTCGTGGCACCCCTGGTGCCGTCCTTCGCTGCCAAATATCCTGATGTCTCGATCGAACTCGTCGTCACCGATCGGGAGATCGACCATATCGGCGAAGGGATCGACATCAGTGTGCGCTTCGGTCTGCAACTGGAACAGGGCTTGATCGCCCGCAAGCTTGCTTCCGTGCCGATGATCATCTGCGCCGCGCCATCCTATCTGGAGCGGCGCGGCCGTCCGCAACGGCCAGAAGACCTCATCCACCACGATTGCCTCGTCTATCGCTATGCCGGGCACGGCCGCATCTTTCGCTGGGCATTCACCCGCGACGGCCTGCGCTTCGAGCCGGAACTGAAGGCGACGATCGTCAGTAACGACATCGACACGCTCGCCGAAATGGCGATCGCCGGCGCCGGCATCACCCGCCTCGGAGCCTTTATCGCAGCGCCGCTGATGGAGCGCGGCCTGGTCGTGCCGCTGTTTGGCGGCGCACCTCGCGAAGGCGTTGCCAACACCGACCACGAGCCCTTCGACTTCTATGCCTGCTTTGCCGATCGCCAGGCGGAAACACCGAAGGTTCGGGCCTTCATCGACCATGCGGTGCAGTCGCTCAAGGGCCGGTGGTAGCCGTCACAATCGCCCGGTAGCCACGCTATAAGGCGGGCACCGCCTGCGGGACATTCTGCCGGTCGGCTTCCTCCGCGAGCTTTGCCTCACGGCGAAGCTTGAGTTTATTGCCGACTTCGACGATCGCATGGATCGCCGGCACGAATTCCTCACCGAGGTCGCTGAGCCTGTATTCGACCGAAGGCGGTGACGTTGGCACGATCCGCCGTTCGATCGCGCCTTTCTCCTCCATCTCCTTCAGTCGCGTGCTCAGGACCTTCGCCGATATCCCGGGGATATCAATCTTGAGCTCACTGAAGCGACGCGGACCGCCGCTCAGATACCAGATGATGTTGGGCGCCCAGGCGCCGCCGAGCATGACCATGCACTCGCCGACCGGGCAGGTAGGCGGCAAGGGGGCGGCCCTATTCTTTCGAATTTTCAAGCTCATGGGCAAAATTCTCCAGTTACCGCGGGGAAACCGGAAACATCGGTAACATAAAGTTATCTCATATACAAAAGTTATCGCCTGAGGTTAGGTTCCGCCCGTCTTCGACAGAGACCACCATTGCAAAAGGAATTTGGCCATGAAGCTTTTTTATGCCCCCGGCGCCTGCTCGCTCTCGCCCCATATCAGCCTGCGCGAGGCCGGCGTCGATTTTGAGATCGTCAAGGTCGACACCACGACCCACCTCACCGAAGGCGGCGCCGATTTCAAGGCGATCAATCCCAAAGGCTATGTGCCGGCGCTGGTGCTGGAAACCGGCGACGTCGTCACTGAGGGTGCGGCCGTCGTGCAATATATTGCCGACCGTCTTCCTGAGGCCGGGCTGGCGCCCGCCAACGGTACGCTGGAGCGCACTCGCCTGCAGGAGCAACTGAACTTCATCGCTTCCGAATTGCACAAGGCGTTCTCGCCACTGTTCAGCAAGACGGCGAGCGCCGACGCAAAGGAAGCCGCCGCAGCGCAGGTCGGCAAACGCCTCGGCAACGTCGAGACGCTGCTATCCGATGGGCGCGCCCATCTGCTCGGAGACGCTTTTTCCGTAGCCGACGCCTATCTCTTCACCGTCGTCAATTGGACGAGCGTCACGGGTATTTCGCTTGGCCCTTGGCCCCACCTGACAGCCTATATGCAACGGGTCGGCCAGCGCCCGTCCGTGCAGGCGGCAATGCAAGCCGAAGGGCTGATCGCGGCATGAGCGGCTCATCGAACGATCCGCGCTTCGGCGCCGTCATCGAGGTGCTGCAAGGCTACTTCGATGGGCTCTACCGGAGCGACACCGGCCTCCTCAGGCAGGTCTTCCATCCGAAAGCGCTCTACGCCACGGCGACGGATGGTTCCCTGTTCGAGCTCGACATGGAGCGATATTTTCCTGTTGTCGACAAGCGCCCCTCGCCCGCCAGTCGTGGTGAGGTGCGTGCAGACCGGATCCTTTCCATCGAATTTGCGGGACCGGTGGCGGCACTTGCGAAGGTTCAATGCGCTATCGGCGAAAAGGCCTTCACCGATCTTCTGTCTCTTGTCTTCGTCGAAGGACGCTGGCAGATCATCGCCAAGGTCTTCCACTACGACATCAAACCCGCGAAGTAAGGAGGGGCATATGCCTTACGTGAACATCAAGATTACCCGCGAGGGCGCGACCGCCGAGCAGAAGGCCGCCCTGATCAAGGGCGTGTCCGATCTGCTTCAGACCGTACTCAACAAGGATCCCGCCACCACCTTCGTCGTCATAGACGAGGTAGCGCTCGAAGACTGGGGTGTCGGCGGACTGCCGGTTGAGGAATACCGGCGGCAGGCGAAGACGAAAACGTAAGAATGGCAGGGCCTTCCCCCATCTCAAGGGGGAAGGCCGCCTCCAGAGAACGGCGAACGCTCGGCCGCTGCCAGCCTTTGCGCTTGATCCCCATCAGCAGGCTCTCTATCTCATTGTCTCCCGCCGCATTGATCCCGGAGACGCATCTTGTCCGTATTCAGCAACCTCCCCAAAGCTCCCGTCGCCGCAAAAAAGCCGGTGAGCGACACGCGCCACGGCATCACCCGTACCGATGACTATGCCTGGCTGCGCGCCGACAATTGGCAGGCGATGTTCCGCGATCCCTCGATCCTCGATCCGGAAATCCGCAAGCACCTGGAAGCGGAAAACGCCTATATGAACGCGGCCATGGACGACACGAAGGCGCTGCAAAAGGCGTTGTTTGCCGAGATGCGCGGCCGGATCAAGGAAGACGACAGCTCGATACCGGTCAAGGACGGCCCGTTTGCCTATGGCCACGCCTATGTCACCGGCGGCGAGCAGCCGCGTTACTTCCGCATTCCGCGCAAAGGCGACCACAAGGACGAGGCGATCCGCCAACTGCTGCTCGACGGCGACAAGGAGGCCGAGGGCAAGGCCTATTTCCGCCTCGCGGGTCTCGACCACTCGACCGACCACAGCCTTGGAATCTGGGGCTATGACGACAAGGGCTCGGAATATTTCACGCTGAGGGTTCGCGATCTCGCCACCGGCGAGGACCTGACCGATATCATCGAGAACACCGGCGGTGGCGGCGCCTGGGCGCCGGACGGCAAAAGCTTCTTCTATACCGTGCTCGACGACAACCACCGGCCTTCGAAGATTTTCCATCACGTGCTCGGCACCAACCAGGCGGAAGACCGGCTGGTCTATGAGGAAGCGGATCCGGGGTTCTTCATGTCGGTCGGCGGCTCGCTGCTCGACGACTTCATCTACATCGACATCCATGACCACGAGACGAGCGAATATCGGCTGCTTTCGACCAGCGACCTGACGGCAGAACCGAAGCTCGTCGCCGAGCGCGTCACAGGGCTCGAATACTCGATGACCGAGGGCGGCGACGTCTTCTACATCCTCACCAACGCCGACGGCGCCAAGGACTTCAAGATCTTGGAAGCGCCGGTAAATGCACCGGGCAAAGAGAGCTGGCGCGAGGTGGTGCCGCACAAGCCCGGCACGCTGATCCTCAGCCACATGGCCTATGCCCGTCATCTCGTCTGGCTGCAGCGGCGCGAAGGTCTGCCGGAAATCGTCATCCGCGACCGAAAGACCGGAGAGGAACATGCGATCGCCTTTGCCGAAGAGGCCTATTCGCTCGGCCTATCGGGTGCCGCCGAATACGATACCGACGTCATCCGCTTCTCCTACTCTTCGATGACGACGCCGTCGCAGCTCTTCGACTACGACATGGCGACGCGTCAACGCACGCTGCTGAAGACCCAGGAGGTGCCTTCCGGCCACAACCCGGACGACTATGTCACCCGGCGCGTCTTCGCCCCCTCCTGGGACGGCACTGAAGTGCCGGTGACGCTGCTCTATCGCAAGGACACGCCGCTCGACGGCTCCGCCCCCTGCCTGCTCTATGGCTATGGCGCCTACGGCATCACCATTCCGGCCGGCTTCAACACCAATTGCCTGTCGCTCGCCGATCGCGGCTTCGTCTACGCCATTGCCCACATTCGCGGCGGCAAGGATCGCGGCTTTGCCTGGTACGAAGACGGCAAGATGGCCAAGAAGACCAATACCTTCAAGGATTTCATCGCCGCCGCTGACTATCTGAATCAGCAGAAGTTCACATCCTACGCAAAGATCGTTGCCGAGGGCGGCTCGGCCGGCGGCATGCTGATGGGCGCTATCGCCAACATGGCTCCGGAGAAGTTCACCGGGATCATCGCCGCCGTGCCCTTCGTCGACGTGCTCAACACCATGCTCGACGACACGCTGCCGCTGACCCCGCCGGAATGGCCGGAATGGGGCAACCCGATCGAAAGCCGCGAATTCTACGACATCATCGCCGGCTACTCGCCCTACGACAATGTCGGCGCAAAGTCCTACCCGGCGATCCTCGCGCTCGGTGGCCTCACCGATCCGCGCGTCACCTATTGGGAGCCGGCAAAGTGGGTCGCGCGGCTGCGCGAGAAGACCACCGGCAGCGAACCGATCCTGATGAAGACCAACATGGATGCCGGCCATGGCGGCGCGTCCGGGCGCTTCCAGCGGCTCGAAGAGATCGCCTTCGAGTATGCCTTTGCGATCAAGGTCGCCGGCAGGATGTAACCAGTGCGGGATGAGGAAAAGTGTATGCGGTTTTCCGCCCGCATCCCGCTCTAGCTTATGGAATCGATCACGATGGATTTGGGGTCGATCCGACCCAAAATCATCGTGATCTAGGAGGCACTGCCATGCCCGTCCATGTCGCCCTGCTCCGTGCCGTCAATGTCGGCGGCACGACTTCGCTCGCCATGGCAGACCTGAAGGCAATCTGCGAGGGGCTCGGCTTTGCCGACGTCAAGACCTACATCCAGAGCGGCAACGTCCTGTTCCGCTCGGATCTGCCGGCAGCCAAAGCAGCAGCAATGCTGGACGGCGCCCTTCTCGAAAAGTTCGGGAAGGCGCCGGGCGTGATGGTCCGGACCGGCGCACAATTGCAGGCGATCGCCGATCGCGCCCCTTTCCCGGACGCCAAACCCAACCTGCTGCACATCGTGTTCCTCTCGGAGCCCGCACCCGCGGACGCGCTCGACAAGCTTGTCGCCCCGGATGATGAGGAAGTGCGGTTGGCTGGACACGAAATCTACATTCATTTCCCCAATGGCTCGGGACGTTCGAAGCTCAAGCTGCCGGCGGCAAAGGCCGGCACCGCGCGCAACCTCAATACGGTGCGCAAGCTCGCCGCTTTGGCGCTTGAGATGGAAGGTTAGGCGGCGGCCGGCTGGAACAGCAGCCGGACCAGGGATCGGAGTACGAGCAACTGCTGCGGCAGGCTTTCGGGCTGCTTCAGCGCTTTCGACAGGATGATGCCGCCTTCGAGCACGGTCGAAACCATGTCGGCCAATTGATCGACATCCAGCGGTTCGCGGGGCCGATAGACGCGCATGATCTCCGCGAACATCGCGCCGAAGCGTCGACGCCACGCCAACGCCGCCTGCCGGTTGATTTCCTGAATCTCGCGATCGAAGGCGCGCTCCTGGGTACACATCACCGCAACCAGACATCCGGGGTGGCCGTTCGGCAGGTCGGACAGAGTTTCGGACAGCAGTTTCAAACCGAGCAGGAACGCCTGCAGCGGGTCGTCGGCCAACTGATGGGCTCGACCGAAGATCTCATCGTAGATGCGCTCGTCGTTCTCGATGTAGCGTTCGAGCAGCGCCCGGGCGAGTTCGTTCTTGTCACGGAAATGGTAGAAGAACCCGCTCTTGGTAATGCCGATCTCGGCGATCAGTTCGTCGATCGAGGTCGCGCCGAAACCCTTCGCCAGCACCGCCGCCTCCGCGGTGTCGAGGATTCTCGCTCGCGTTTCCTCACCCTTTCGCATTAGCGGCTGCCCTACCATTGGTGCGGTTTCCGACAACGAAGGGGCCATCAGCCGACGACGCCGTGACGGAACCAACGCAGTAAGTGACTGATTTCGCTACAATATGCGGATATATTAGCAATAGTATACCTTAAGTCGTCTAGTTTAGAAGACGATAAAAAGGCAGTAATTTACGTGGTTCTGCGGGATTGGAGGCGTCCCCGAGCCCCATCAGCAAGACTGAACCGGTGGAGACCGACATGGCCAAATACCGACGGAGCCTGCCACTCTTGAAGGGTGGGCTGTTCCTGAGCGACGGCGGCATGGAGACGACGCTGATTTTCCACGAAGGCGTCACGCTTCCACACTTCGCAGCCTTCGTGTTGCTTTCGACCGCCGATGGGCGGCGTCGGTTGCTGAGCTACTACGCGCGCTACCTCGCGATCGCTCAGCAACATGGCACCGGCTTCGTGCTCGATACGCCCACATGGCGGGCAAGCTCGGACTGGGGCGTAAAACTTGGCTACAATGACGAGGCCCTGGCCGTCACAAACCAGAATGCCGTCTACATGCTTGCGGAACTGCGCGCCGAATACGAGCGCCCGCAGGCACCGATCGTGCTCAGCGGGGCGATCGGGCCGCGTGGCGACGGCTACCGCCTGGGCCGTATGAGCCCTGACGAGGCCGAAGACTACCATTCGCCGCAAATCTCGGCCTTTGCCGTCAGCGATGCGGACATGGTGAGCGCCTATACGCTGACCAGCATCGACGAAGCGACCGGCATTGCCCGTGCGGCCCAGAGCCACGGCATGCCCTGCGCCATCTCCTTCACGGTGGAGACCGATGGCCGGCTACCGGACGGCCGCAGCCTTCAGGCCGCAATCGAGACCGTCGACGCTGCGACCGGCGGCTATCCGCACTACTACATGATCAACTGCGCCCATCCGAGCCACTTCGAAACAATCCTCGACGCCGAAGGCACCTGGACGCAACGCATTGCCGGCATCCGGGCCAACGCCTCGATGATGAGCCATGCTGAACTCGACAATAGCGAAACGCTCGATGCCGGCGATCCCGCCGACCTCGGGCAGCGGTACAGAACACTGACAGCGCATTTGCCACGATTGCGCATCCTCGGTGGCTGCTGCGGCACCGATCATCGCCATATCGCGGCAATCTGCGAGGCCTGCCTTCCACCGACGGCGCTGAGCGCCTGAGGCACGGGGCCTCGCCCTCCCGGCCCTCTCGCGAGTAATCGCGGGAGGGCGCCGCGTTTTTGGGCTCCCGCAAAGCCATAGTGTTAGGGATGAGGAATGCGTGCGCGGCTTTCCGCCCGCATCCCGCTCACTTCCAAGAATCGATCACGATGATTTTTGGCCGCGCCGACCCACAATCATCGTGATCTCGTGTAGACTTGGGCGGAAAGGACGGCCCCGGGTTATCCCGGCAGACGCCGTTGACCGCTTGATCATGAACTACGCTCCCCCCTCACCGACCGGAAATGCTGAAGCCTTTGTCTTCGACAACAGCTATGCGCGGCTGCCGCAGCAGTTCTTCGCCCGCGTCGAGCCGACCCCTGTCGCAGAACCCTGGCTGATCAAGCTCAACAAGTCCCTGGCCGAGGAGCTCGGGCTCGACGTCGCCGCGCTCGAGCGCGAAGGTGCGCTGATCTTCTCCGGCAACCGTGTGCCTATTGGCGCCGAACCTCTCGCCATGGCCTATGCCGGCCACCAGTTCGGCACCTTCGTGCCACAGCTTGGCGACGGCCGGGCGATCCTGCTCGGCGAAGTGATCGATCGCAACGGAACGCGGCGCGACATTCAGTTGAAGGGACCGGGCCAGACGCCGTTTTCACGCCGTGGCGACGGGCGCGCGGCGCTCGGGCCGGTGCTGCGCGAGTATATCGTCAGCGAGGCGATGTTTGCGCTCGGCATCCCGACGACACGGGCGCTGGCGGCCGTGGTCACCGGCCAACCGGTCTATCGCGAACAGATCCTGCCCGGCGCCATCGTTACGCGCGTTGCAGCCAGCCACATGCGCGTCGGCACCTTCCAGTTCTTCGCTGCGCGCGGCGACATGGCTTCGGTGAAGATCCTCGCCGATTACGCGATCGACCGGCACTATCCCGACATCAAGGACAAGGACCGGCCGTATCTCGCCTTCTTCAAGGCGGTGACCGCGCGCCAGGCGGAGCTGATCGCCCGCTGGCTGCATGTCGGCTTCATCCATGGCGTGATGAACACCGACAACATGACGATATCCGGCGAGACGATCGACTTCGGCCCCTGTGCCTTCATGGACGCCTACGACCCCAGGAAGGTGTTCTCCTCGATCGACCAGATCGGCCGCTATGCCTATGCGAGCCAACCCGGCATCAGCCAATGGAACCTCGCCCGCCTGGCCGAGACCCTGGTGCCGCTCTTCGACGAAAACGCGGACACAGCGGTCGAACTGGCCAACGATGCGCTCGGCGAATACGGCGCAACCTTCCAGCGCCATTGGCTCGACGGCATGCGGACCAAGATCGGGCTCGTCACGAGCGAAGAGAGCGATCTCGATCTCGTGCAATCACTGCTGAGCGCCATGCACAAGGGCGAGGCCGATTTCACTCTCACCTTCCGGCGGCTGTGCGACAGTGCCCGCGATCCGGCAGGCGATGCGATGTTCAGCGCTACCTTTGCCTCGGCCGAGGCAATCCAGCCATGGCTTCAGGACTGGCGCCAACGGCTTTCCCGCGAAACGGCAACGCCCGAAGCGCGCTCGGCGGCGATGAAGGCCGTGAACCCCGCCTACATCCCCCGCAATCACCGCATCGAACAGGCGATCGCGGCGGCAACCGACGACGCGGACTTTTCGCTGTTCGAAGCGCTGGTTGACGTCACCGCGAAGCCCTATGAGGATCAACCGCAATTTGCCGCCTACCAGGAGCCGCCAAAGCCCGAAGAGGAAGTGCAGCGAACCTTCTGCGGCACGTGACCTCCGCCTGAAGCGAGCCGCATAGTTCCTCCGGTCTTGATTCACCGAAATACTCTATCTTCTTGTTTTTGCGCGCTGCGAAGGCCGTGCCGCTTCTCTGGCAGCGGGTTGAGCCGAAGCGCATGTCAGCCTTGCCTTCAGCTACCTCGGCGCCTTGAGCACAACCCCATCGCATACCTCTAAATTTCCGCGCTGCGAAATTGTGGCTATTGAAAGGCAGGTGCGGCGCGTTAGGTGCTACCGGTAAGGGTGCCAAACGCGCCATTCCACGCCAGGCTGCCGCGACGTTGCTTGCGACCGCCAACTCCGAAACCGACCTGTCTCACGCGGCCCCGAACGGGGACCGGCGTTATGGAAAAAACCGTGCCGCGGCACCGTTCTTCAATGCGGGAGTTTCCATCATGCTCATCCTGACGGCCATCGTCTTCGCTCTCATCGGCCTCGTGCTCGGTGGCGGCGGGGCCAAGCTGCTGATACTCGGCGGCAGCCCCTACTACCTCGTCGTCGGTATCGGCTTCCTGCTGACGGCCGTGCTCCTGTTCATGCGGAAATCGGCGGCGATCTGGCTCTATGCGTTCATTATCGTCGGCTCGCTCGGCTGGGCGATCTCGGAAGTCGGCTTCGACTGGTGGCAGCTTGGCCCGCGCGGCGGCGTCATCGTGCTTCTGGGGCTCTGGCTGCTGCTGCCGGCCGTCCGTCAGCCACTCGGCTTCCAGAGCCCTACGGGCGAGCGCTATGCGGTGAGCGCCTGGCCGCTGGCGATCGCCGTACTCATCTCGATCGGCGTGGCGGGCTATGCCCTGATGCTGGATCCGCACGATATCCGAGGCGATCTGCCAAGCGATATCGTTGCCGCCAACCCGCCGCTGGGAGGCTCGGTGCCTCCGGGCGAATGGCATCAATACGGGCGCACGCCGTTCGGTCAAAGGTATTCGCCCCTCCACCAGATCACGCCGGACAATGTCGGCAATCTGAGGGTTGCCTGGCAGTACCAGACAGGCGACGTCAAACGGCCCGACGACGTTGGGGAGACGACCTATCAGGTCACGCCGCTCAAGATCAAAGACACGCTCTATGCCTGCACGCCGCACAATTGGGCGATCGCGCTCGATGCCGCAACCGGTGAGGAAAAATGGAAGTATGATTCCAACTCGGGCATGAACCCCGACCGCCAGCATCAGACCTGCCGCGGCGTCACCTATTGGGCCGACCCGGTTGCCGCGCCGGGCAGCCCCTGCGCCGAGCGGGTCTACCTGCCGACCTCCGATGCGCGCCTGATCGCGCTCGACGCCGCGACCGGCTCCGTCTGCACCAGCTTTGCCGATAACGGCGTGCTGCATCTCGAAACGGGCATGAAGTACAATCCGGCCGGCTACTATTATTCGACGTCACCGCCAGTGGCCGTTGCCGGCAAGCTCATCATCGGCGGCGCCGTCAACGACAACTACTCGACCCAGGAACAATCCGGCGTCATCCGCGCCTTCGATACCAACACCGGCGCACTGATCTGGAACTGGGATAGCGGCAATCCGGATGTGACGACGCCCCTTCCCGAGGGCCAAACCTACACGACCAACTCGCCAAACAGCTGGTCGGTGTTCAGCTATGACGAGGGCCTCGGCCTCGTCTACATCCCCATGGGCAACCAGGTGCCGGACCAACTGGGCATGGGCCGCAGCGAGCACGTCGAGAAATACTCGTCCTCGATCGTTGCACTCGACATCAACTCCGGCGCCGTGCGCTGGGTGCGCCAGACCGTGCATCACGACCTCTGGGACATGGACGTGCCGGCGCAGCCGGCCCTGCTCGACATCACCAAGGAAGACGGCACCGTGGTGCCGGCGCTGGTCGGGCCGACGAAACAGGGCGATATCTACGTGCTCGACCGCAGGAGCGGCGAGCCGATCATCCCGGTTGAGGAGGTTCAGGCGCCGGGCGGAGCGATCGCTGAGGATTTCACCGCGCCGACGCAGCCGGTCTCCGGCCTCACCTTCATGCCTGCGCCGTTGCAGGAGAAGGACATGTGGGGCGTCACGCTCTTCGACCAGCTTGCCTGCCGCATCGAGTTCCGGTCGCTGAAATACGAGGGGCGCTACACGCCGCCGTCAATCGAAGGGACGCTCGTCTATCCCGGCAACTTCGGCACCTTCAATTGGGGCTCCGTCGCCATCGATCCGGAACGGCAGGTGATGTTCGGCATGCCGACCTACCTTGCCTTCACCTCGCGTTTGGTGCCCCGCGCCCAGGTTCCGCCCAAGGGGCAGGACGAGAAGGGGTCGGAACAGGGCCTCAACCGCAACGACGGCGCGCCCTATGGTGTCTTCATGGGCCCCTTCCTCGGGCCGCTTGGCATTCCCTGCCAGGCGCCGCCATGGGGTTATGTCGCCGGCGCGGATCTTCGAACCGGCAAGATCGCCTACAAGCACAAGAATGGCACCGTCGAGGACATGACGCCGCTGCCATTGCCGTTCAAGGTGGGTGTGCCGGGTATCGGCGGACCAATGATCACCAAGGGCGGCCTCGCCTTCCTCGGCGCCGCGGTCGACGACTATCTGCGCGCCTATGACCTGACGACCGGCCGTCAGCTCTGGGAAGCACGCCTGCCCGCCGGCGGCCAGTCGACACCGATGAGCTATGCGGTCGGCGACAAGCAATATGTGCTGATCGTCGCCGGGGGCCACGGCTCGGTCGGCACCAGGCCCGGCGATTACATCATCGCCTACACCCTGCCCTGAAAGGCGAGAAGGCATCGACTGCATGTTTCCTTTGGCCGTAGCCGATTAAAGGACAAAAACATGCAGCAATTCAAAGTGCTACGGCGACCTTTGCGCGTCCTACAGTACGCGCGGCGCTGTCGCTCTCGCCAGAAGGTTGCAGCGGCAAGCTCCGCGCAAGCCGACAATAGCAGCTTCCCCCGGACGACAGATTCCGGGGGATTCCCATGAAGATCGACAACAGCATCTCGAACTACTATTTCTCCCAGCGCCGCCAGCAGATGGGTACGGTTTCGCCGATCGAAGAGACCGGCACCGACGCGCGCCCGCGCCAAGCCCCGACGATCGCGCCGCCGTCGACGTCGAACGCGCTCTCCAACGCCTTGTGGGCAACCGCAACCCGCGACGAAGCCGGCACGGCCTCAATCACGGACAAGGAAGGGGCGGCTCCATCAGGCAACTCGGTCAGCGACGATTTCCTGAAGCGCGCGAAGATGAGCCTGGCGGAACAGATCCGTGCGCAGATCCTGGAATCGCTTGGTCTTGGCGAAGAAGACCTCAAGGCGATGGATCCCGAGCAGCGGAAGGCTGTCGAGGACGAAGTCCGCCAGGCGATCGAACGGGCGATGGGTGTCGAAAAGCAACGTGATGACGCCGTTACGGGCATCGCGAATGCCGGCGACGACATCCTCTGAGCAATCGGCGCGAAGAGTGGCATCAGCCGGAATTCGACGCCGCCACGCCGCTTTGGCTGGACGTCACCGTCTACAACGCGGTTTTCGATCACCTCTGGCGTGAGGTTCTTGGCGACGGGTTGAACACACTGGCGGCCACTGTACTGCCCACCGGTCGTTTGTGCTCCCCTAGCGTTGAAGAACACTCCCCGAGCTTGTAGCCTCAAGCTTCAGAGGAACCGTGCATGAAGGCGACCGTACTCATTCAATCGATTTACTTGCTCGGGCTGAACAATCATCCGGAGGCAGCGAAGAAATGGGTCAGCGTAATGCACAGCTTGGGAGCAATGACCGGCGTCGCGCATAGCCTTTCCATCTCTACGGCTAGCAAGCTGGATTTGATTTTGCGTCAACTTGAGAGCGAGCACGGGGACGATATCAACACATCTCAGGGCGATCGACTGAGCTTCGCTACCGACCTGATCAGCGCCTTGTCAGACAGTTGGATCCTTGCGAGCTATGAGCCGATACGCGCGGCCTGCGAGCAACTTCGCGATCGAGACGAGCAAAACAGCAAACTCTCTGATCTTCACTATCGCCTTGCTCTCGTGCGGATGCCCATAGCCAAAGCGGAGATCAAAGACGCCAAGAGACAGAAACCGGAAATGCTGCTGCATCCGGTTGGAGAAGGTGATCCCAGTCCGAAGAGTTATGCGGCTGACGGTTCCTACATTGTCCCCAAGGCGGTATGCGGTGCGACCGGGGCAACCGTTTGGTATCCCATCGACTTGAAGGTGCGCCAGACGGTAGCCATTTGCAGGCGCGACCTTTCTGACGAGTTTCTGGCGCTGTTCGAGTAGGTCAGGCCAGGATTTGCCGGCGCCACAGTCTCTACATTCGGGAAGGGCCCAGCCGGCCCCTTCCCTCCCACTGCCATTGACACAAGGCAGCGTGTCATTATCTATCGCTCCAGAAGCTATAGGTTTGAGGCGAGCATGTATTCCATCGGCGATCTCTCACGGCGCACCGGCGTCAAAATTCCTACGATCCGCTATTACGAGCAGATGGGGCTGATCGCGGCACCCGAACGGTCCGAAGGCAACCAGCGGCGCTATGTGAAAAGCGAGCTCGAGCGGCTGGCCTTCATCCGCCATGCGCGCGACCTCGGCCTGTCGATCGATTCCATCCGCGACTTGCTCGCCCTCAGCCAACACCCGGAGCGCCCGTGCGGCGAGGCCGACCGGATCGCCAGCGAGCATCTGGCGACCGTTCGCGAGAAGATCGCCCGGCTGAAGAAGCTGGAGCAGGAACTGGAACGCATCGTCGCCTGCGACGGCAACCACACGGTGGGTGACTGCTATGTGATCCGGGCCCTGGCCGACCACTCGATGTGCGAGAACGAGCACTGAGACTGCCGCGCCACGGTCGCTCGCGCGAAAAAATTCCCGTTGACAAAATCGCGAAAACGAACAATCTAGCGCCCATGATCAAGAACGCACCCATTTGCCGCGTGTATTTTTGGCTGTTCCGATAGGAGCGGCCTGCTGATCATATTCAACAAGGCCGCCATCAGGCGGCTTTTGTTTTTCCGGCTCCTGATGGCGAGAAAACCCGAGGAGCCAAGACATGCTACAGACCGCCATCCCTACCCTACATTCGACACCGGCAACGCGACCGCCGATGATCACCATCCGCTGCGCCAAGCAGCGCGACCTGCCGGAACTGCGCGACATGATCGCGGAACTTTCCGCCCATCACGGCGACGCGGCGCCGATCACGCCCGAACAGCTTGAACGCGATCTCTTCGGCCGCACGCCCTGGATCACGGCACTCGTCGCCGAGGCCGGCAACCGCCTGATCGGTTACGCGATCCTTGTGCCGATCTACCGGGCTGCCGAAGGCGCACGCGGCATGGAACTGCATCACCTTTTCGTTCGCCCTGAAAGCCGCGGCACCGGCATCGGCCGTCACCTCGTTGCCAAGGCGCGCGAGCAGGCGAAGATGGCCGGCTGCGACTTCCTTTCGGTCAGCGCCGCCACGGGCAATTTCCAGGCGCATCATTTCTACGAATCCGAACGCTTCGTGCCTCGTCCGGTGACCGGCATGCGCTATATGCAAAAGCTTGGATGAGGACGGACCGATGCGTCTTGCAATCGTGCTCTGTGAAGGCTTCGCCGATTGGGAATGTGCGCTGTTGATGGCGGCGGCGCGCACCCATCTCGGTATCGATGTCGAGGTCGCCACCGCCGACGGCGCACGCGTGACGTCGATGGGCGGGCTCGACGTCTCGGCGCATCTGTCGATCGACGCGCTCGATCCTGCGGGCTTCGATGGCTTGGTGATCTGCGGCGGATCGATCTGGGACACGAATGAGGCTCCTGATCTCTCAGCAACGATCCGCGCTTTCGATCGCGACAGGCGCGTGGTCGCGGCCATTTGCGGTGGTGTCAATGCGCTCGCCACAAGCGGTCTTCTCAACGGCATCGACCACACCGGCAATAGCGCCGAAAGCCTTGCAGCGCTGCCCGGCTATCGCGGTGGGCCGCACTATCGCGATCAGTCGCAGGCACTGTGCAGCGGCCACGTCGTCACTGCCGCCGGAACCGCGCCGATCAGTTTTGCCGGCGAGATCCTGCACGGACTTGGCCTTGGCTCGACGGAACTCGACGGCTTTCTCGCGCTCTACGGACACGAGCATCGGACGAATGAAAGCGGCAGCGTCGGCTGAGACTTGCGCTAGAGCGCCGTGCGTTCTTATGAACGCACAAAGGTCGCTCTAGCATTTTGATTCTAGAGCATCTTTCTGCCCACAGCGATTCCACTTGAGGGCAGGATGCTCTAGAGCCAGTTCGAGATCTGATTGAGCGGTTTCTTCACCTTGCCGGCGACCGGAACGGTCGCATCCGGGGCGGGATAACCGACAACCAGGATCAGGAACGGCTTTTCACTTTCCGGTCGGCCGCAGATCTCATTGAGGAAATTCATTGGCGCCGGTGTATGGGTGAGTGTCGCGAGCCCGGCATGATGCAGCGCCGTGATCAGGATACCCGTGGCGATGCCGACACTTTCGTTGATGTAGTAGTTCTTCTTCAGGTCGCCCGGATTGGGGCCGCCGCGCTTCTGCGAGAATATGACGATCAGGTAGGGAGCGGTCTCAAGGAAAGGTTTGTCCTCGTCCGTGCCCAGTGGCGCCAATGCGTCGAGCCATTCCTGCGGTGCCTTATCCCGATAAAAGATGCGCTCTTCCTCTTCCGCCGCGCGGCGCACCTCGGCCTTGATCGCGGCGCTCTCGATGACCGTGAAATGCCAGGGCTGATGATTGGCACCACTCGGCGCCGTGCCGGCCGCCTTCAGACAGGTTTCGATCACCTCCCGCGGCACGGCGCGATCGCTGAAATAGCGTGTGGTGCGCCGACGGTTGATCTCGTCGTAGAAGTCAGCGGCACGCGTCGCCATCTCCTCGGGGCTGCGCTCGATCCACTGGTCATAGGGCACGGTTTCGTGTGGGCGCATTCAGTCTCCTCCTCGTTGTCCTGCAGCAACGCGCGCGCCTCTCGACGCACAACGGTCGCTGCAGCACTTTGAATGCCTGCATGTTTTCCCCTCAACCGGTGACGATCGGGGAAAGCATGCAGAAGGAATTGAGCGCGCCTCTACGCGAAGATCAAGGGTCAGAGCGCCGGGACCGCCTTGAGATAGGCGGCAATCGCCTCCCGGTCGGCCGGCGTCAGTTTCGCCATGTTCTTCTGCACCTCGACCATCGAGCCGCCGACGGAATCGAATTCCGGCGTGAAGCCGGTTTCCAGATAGGAGGCGATATCCGATGCACTCCAGCCGCCGATGCTCTTGGAACCGGGCGTGATGTCGGGGATGCGGCCCTGGCCCTCCGGATTCGGCGCGCCGGCCAGCCACTGATTGGGCTCGAAACCGCCAATCGCATTACGGGGCGTATGGCACTCGCCGCAATGGCCCGGCCCCTCGACGAGATACTGGCCGCGGGCAAGCTTTGGATCGTTGGCGTCCACCGCGACACGTGGCTTGTCTGTCAGGAACAGCAGCTTCCAGCCGCCCAATGCCACCCGCATGTTGTAGGGGAACGGCAGTTCGTGCGGCGGCGCCACGTCCGCGCTCTTCGGCAGGGTCTTCATGAAACCCCAGAGATCGTTGACGTCCTTGGTCGTCATGCGCGTATAGGAGCCATAGGGGAAGGACGGATAGAGATGCTCGCCGTTGCGTCCCACGCCGCGGGTCATCGCATTGCCGAAGTCCGCAAGCGTCCACCCGCCGATGCCGGCGGTCTCGTCAGGCGAGATGTTCGGCGCATGGAAGGTTCCGAACGGGCTCTTCAACGGGGCGCCGCCGGAAAGAACGAGACGAGCGTCACCTTTGGCGCCCCGCTTGGCGTGACAGCTCACGCAGCCGCCGGCCCAGAAAACCTGTTCGCCGTTGGCAAGATCCGGTTCCCCGAGCCCCTCCCAATGAGACGCACTCCACGGCGCCGGCTTCGTCAGCCACCAGAAGGCTGCTCCACCCACGACGCCCAGCACCACAAGACCCGAAATCAGCTTTCTCGTGCGACGCCCCATTGTCACCCCTCATGCCTAGCCGCAGGCGGGCCGGCTCTAAATGCAGATAGAGGCACGCGGCTCGAAGTCGCGTGCCTCCCTAGTCAACATGATGCGACGTCGCCGCCCCTTAATCCTTCTTCAGGCGATAGCTCTCATGACAGCTGCCGCAGTCCTTGCCGATGCCGCCAAGGGCCGCGCCGACTCCGGCCTGGTCAGCCGGGAGCTGTGCCAGAACCGTCGCGGTATCCGTGCCGAGCTTGGCGGCCTTGGCCTTGAAGTCATCCATGTTTACCCAGATCTTCGGGCTCGCCTCGGTCTCATGCCCCGTCTCCGAACCGGCCGGGAAATGGTCAGGGAAGGTCTTTATCGTTTCGCTGATCGTCGTCAGCGACGCTTTGACGACCTCGGCGTCATAGGGTTTCTCACCTTTGGCGATGCCGGCAAGCGCGCCGGTCGCCGCACCCACCTTTTTCATCAGCTGCTGACGAACCACCTGCGGCTCGTCGGCTGCCGTGACGGCAGTAACCCCCAGGCCCGCAAGAGCGGCAGCCAACATCAGTGCGCGTATTTTCATCAGGTTCTCCCGGTCAATCAAATCTGTTTGGCGAATCTGCCTGGCAAGCCTTCATGTCCAATGCGCCGGCATGATGTCATCTTGATTATTCTGCGGAAGTAACATTTTTTTGATGTGCTTGTTACGACAGCAGAATTTCCAATGATCGCCTCGTATTTCCGGGATTTCGACCGGTCAGAAGTATAAATATGACATTTATAATCATGTTTATACTTCACTCGCGGCCACGATGGACATCAGTTCGCCCAGCCCTGCCAGATGGTGAACGCCGCGACCAGAATGAGCACCACGCCGGCGGCGCGGCCGATCCACATCGTTGCGCCGGGGCTGCCAACCAGGAAATCACGACCGCGGCCGGCGGCAAGCGCCAGGCCGCCATAGATCGCGAGCTGCGTTGTCGCGATCATTGCGGCCATGACCAGAGCCTGCGACCAGATCGGCCCAAACTGGGGTTTGAGGAACTGCGGATAGACCGCCAGCATGAAGAGATAGGCCTTGGGGTTCATCAGGCTCGTCAGCGCACCCTGCCGGAAACTCGCCCAGCGCGAGAGCTTCCCCGAGCCTTCGATGCCGCCGATGGTGATCGAACTCCTGACGAGCGAAAAGCCGATCCAGGCGATATAGGCAGCACCGGCGACGAGCAGCACGTTGAAGAGACCAGGCACCAGATGCAGGATGACGCTGACCCCGAGCGCCGCATAGAGCGTGTGCAGCACGCCGCCCGCCATGATGCCGGCCGTCGCCGACAGGCCGGAGGCCCGGCCGCCGGTCAGCGAGTTCGCCAGAACGAAGACCATGTCCATGCCCGGCACGATGATGATGCCGAACAGCAAGGTGAAGAAGAGCCAGAGATTTTCCGTGTAGGTCATGTCAGTTGTCCGTCGCCTGATTTTTCATTTCTCTATACGAATTGCTGTTTTTTCAATTCGTTGGCTGATGGTATAAATCCGGGCAACTGACAAGGTATTGTCAGGAGCGTTGACGACGGGAGCGGTTTTCGATGCGCAAGGCGGCACGGCTTTTCGAGATCATCCAGATCCTCAGGCTTGCGCGAAAGCCCGTGACCGGCGCGGCGATGGCCGAGACGCTGGAGGTGACGGTGCGCTCGATCTACCGCGATATCGCAGCACTTCAGGCGATGCGGGTGCCGATCGAGGGCGGCCGCGGCATCGGCTATATCCTCAGGCCCGGTTTCGACCTGCCGCCGCTGATGTTCTCGATCGAAGAAACGGAAGCGATCGCCGTGGCGCTGGCGCTGCTGTCGCGGACCGGCGACGAAGAACTGAAGGCGGCAGCCGGCCGCGTCAACAAGAAGATCACAGCCGCGGTGCCCGAGCCGCTCCGGCTCGCCTTCCGTTCCCAGGCGCTGCATGCCTGGGGAACGATCGCCCCTTCGCCCGCCGGCATCGATCTCGCTTTGGTGCGCCGGGCGATCCGCGACGAGCAGAAGCTCGAACTCAACTATCGCGACGAACTCGGCCGCGCGACGGAGCGGATGATCCGGCCGGTGGCGCTGATCTACTATTCCGAAACTGCCAACATCGTTGCCTGGTGCGAATTGCGGCAGGCTATCCGCAATTTCCGCGCCGACCGCGTCGAACATTGCGAGGCGGCGGGCGCATATTTTCCGGGCGAAGGCAACCGCCTGAGGGAACTCTGGGTCAGCGGCTGGAAAACGCCACCGACCGCGGCCTGACGCATCTATTGCCGGAGCGCAGCCCAAATGAAAAGACCCGGCGCAAGCGCCGGGTCCAAACGTCATGCACGGAAAACGAGCGACTTACTTGGCCGCGGCTTCGTACATTTCGAGCACGTAGTCCCAATTGATCAGGCTGTCGACGAAGGCTTCGAGATACTTCGGACGGGCGTTGCGGTAGTCGATATAATAGGAGTGTTCCCAGACATCGACGCCGAGGATCGGCGAAGCACCGTGAACGAGCGGGTTTTCGCCGTTCGGGGTCTTGGAGATCTCAAGCTTGCCGTTCTTGACCGAGAGCCAGGCCCAGCCCGAACCGAACTGGCCGGTGCCGGCAGCGATGAAGTCGGCGCGGAACTTGTCGTAGCCGCCGAGATCGGACTTGATGGCCGCGTCGAGCTTGGCCGGCAGGCTGGTGCCGCCGCCGCCCTTCTTCATCCACTTCCAGAAGTGGATGTGGTTGTAGTGCTGGCCGGCATTGTTGAACAGCGGCTGGTTGGTGCCATAGGACTTCTTGACGACTTCCTCGAGCGACAGGTCGGCAAGGCCGGCTTCTTCAGCAAGCTTGTTGCCGTTGGTCACGTAAGCGAGGTGATGCTTGTCGTGGTGGTATTCGAGCGTCTCGCGCGACATGTAGGGCGCCAGCGCATCGTAATCGTAGGGAAGGTTCGGCAGTTCGAAAGCCATGTGGGCATCTCCTCTTGGCATGGGATTTCGTCAGGTAAATCTGTGAGCGGGAACATAGGCACCGGCCCCCATGGAGGCAACCGATGCAATGCCAATTTTTCCTCAACCCACGGAATATACTTTCAACATCATTTTGAAAGCATGACACTTTCGAGCACATTGACGCCACGGTTTGCCTGCAGCCTCGCCACTCTTGCAATCATGCACTAAGGATCACCCATGCCACAGCGCTTGCTCCCCGCTCTCGTTCTCTCCACTGCTGCGGCCTTCACCGCATCCGGTGCCGCGGCCTCTTCCGGCGATGCGTGGGAGACGTTCCGGGCAGAGGTTTCGAAGAAGTGCCTGGCGGCCGCCACCTCCCTGCAAAAGGCCAGCGCCGTCGTCGATCCCTTCGGCTCCGAGAGCTTCGGTCTGGCGCTGGTGATCGGTACGCCAAAGGGCTCCAAGGCCGCGGTCACGCAGATCTGCGTCTTCGACAAGAAAAAGAAGACGGTCGAACTCGGCGGCGAGCTTACGCCCGACGCGGTGAAGGTGGGCGTGCCGACAAAGAAGAAATAGCCGCGAGCCGACCTGGACCACGAACTGCCTGCCGTTTGCAGCCAGCTGCCGCCCGCCACAATGAGCTGCGAATCGACGGCCGCTCGTCGCTTGAGCTTCAACCGACCCGTTGATAAGTCTTGGTCATGGTGAGCGATACCTATGAGAGGATCCTGGACTCAGCCGAACACCTCATGGTGTCGCGGGGCTACAATGCGTTCAGCTATGCCGACATCTCGGGCGAACTGGGCGTCGGCAAGGCGACCATCCACCATCACTTCCCGACCAAGGCTGACCTTGCAGCTATGGTGCTTGCTCGCTACCGCAAGAGCAATCGGCGCCACGTCGAGGGATTGTTTGCCGCCGTCAGCGATCCGGTCGCGCGGCTTGAAGCCTATGTCGGCTACTGGGAAGACTGTATCGCCAGGCAGGATTTGCCCTTCTGCATAGGCGCCCTGCTCGCCTCGGAGTTACCCTCGCTGCCGGACGCTGTCGTTCAGCAGGTACGCGGTCATTTTGCCGACCTTTCAGGCTGGCTCGGCGCAGTGATCGAGGACGGCGTGGTCAGCGGCCATCTGAAGGCGGTGCGAGGGCCGAAGGCAGAGGCCGAGACCCTGATGGCCACGGTCCATGGTGCGATGCTTGCCGCGCGCGTCGCCGGTTCCGATCCGGCCGTTTTCTCCGCGATCGCCCGGCCCGCATTGGACCGGCTCAAGCCGACAGTCGAAGCTTGATCGCCGACCCGAAAGCGCCGGCGATGGAACGAGCATGTGCAGGGCGCTGTTCCCGCGGGAACGGTGGACTGTGCAGACCCGGGCTAAAGATCAAAACCAACGGACGCGATGGGCAGCTAAATCCATCGCGTCTCCTTTTCGCCAAGTTGCCGACCAACTAGTCGGTCGAAATCCGAAGGAGCAAGCTCATGGCAAATCCGCTTTCCACGCTCGGCATCATTCATACCGCAATCAGTCTCGCGCCCGTCGTTGCCGGCCTCTACGGCTTTGCCCGTTACGGCGCGATCGTGCCCGCCACCCGATCCGGCAAGATCTACCTCGCCACACTCGTCCTGGCGGTCCTGACCGCTGCCGGGCTTTCAAGCACCGGCGGCTTCAACGAGGGTCATGCGCTTGGCATCGTGACGCTGGCGGTCATCGCCGGCAGCTTGGCGATCGAACGGTTGGCCTTCGTTGGCCACCTGAAACCCTACCTGACGACGTTAGGCTTCTCCTTCAGCTATTTCCTGCTGATCGTGCCGGCAATCGCCGAGACTCTGAAGCGCCTGCCCGCCTCGCAACCGCTTGCCAGCGGGCCGGAATCGCCGATCGTGCAGACCACGCTGCTCGCCTGGCTGGTCATCTTCCTGGCAGGCCTGTCAGTCCAGGCCTACCTGATCCACAAGCGCGCCTTGGTCAGGGCGCGCGCTCCCCGCTCGTACTGAGTGCCCGAACCGACAGCCATTTTGCCCCAGCGCCGAGCGCCGGGGCATTGCATGTGAGCGTGCGTCAGACGTCGCGTGCTGCGTGCGCCCAATCCATGTAGAGATCGCGCGCCTTGGCGGCGACCGGGCCGGCCTGCAGGTCTCGGCTTTCGAGGCGCGTGACCGGCAGCACCTTGGAATAGTTGCCTGTGGTGAAGATCTCGTCGGCCGTTTCGAAGTCGGCCATGGTCAGTGTCGCCTCGACCACTTCGAAACCGGCTTCACGCAGCAGCGTCATCACGCGGAAGCGGGTGATGCCGGCGAGGAAGGTGCGGTTGGCGGCCGGCGTATAGACGACGCCGTCCTTGACCAGGAAGACGTTGGAAGAGCCGGTCTCGGCGATGTTGCCGAGCATGTCGCGCACCAGCGCATTGTCGAAGCCCCGCGAGCGGGCTTCGGTCAGGACGCGCGCATTGTTTGGATAGAGGCAGCCGGCCTTGGCATCGGTCGGCATCGATTCCAGCGTCGGTCGGCGGAAGGGCGAGAGCGTCAGCGACGAGCCGCCATGGCCGTTGCCCATCGGCGCCTCGAACAGGCAGAGCGCGAAACGGGTCGATTCCGGGTCGATGGCGACGACCCCGGCAGCGCCGTGCTCGGCCCAATACATCGGCTTCACATAGAGCGCTGTCTTGCCGTCGAACTTCTTGGCACCCTCCCAGGTCAGCGCTTCGATCTCTTCCGCTGCCATCGTCGGCTTCAGACCAAGCGCCGTCGCCGAGCGGTTGACGCGCTGGCAATGCAGATCAAGGTCGGGCGCAACGCCGTCGAAGACGCGGGCGCCGTCAAACACCGTCGAACCCAGCCACATCGCGTGCGAGGTCGGGCCGATCAGCGGCGGGTTGCCCGAGAGCCATTCGCCATCGACATAGGTCCAGGTCACTGAGCGGGGGGATGTATCGACGGCCATCGGCGTCTCCTTCAGGTTTTTTGTTCTGCTTGTTCGGCATAACCCGAAAAAACAGCATCGTGGTGAATGGGTATATCAAAAAATGTCATGGCGGCCATTCTGGTACCCGGACGGCCTCTCGCTTAGTCTCATGCGCAAAGGAAAGGGAAAGCCGTGCGCATCAAGCATCTGGACGAGGACGACGTGGATATCTTCCGCCGCATACGGCTGGAAGCGCTCAACCGCGAGCCACAAGCATTCGCCTCGACTACGGCAGACTGGGAGCGCCTTTCGACGGAGGAATGGCGGGCGCGGCTGACGACCAACGCCGTCTTTGCCGCTCTCGACGGGGACCAGCCTGTCGGCATCATGGGGCTGATGCGCGAACGCGCGAGCCGGCTGGCGCACCGCGCCACGATCATCATGGTTTATGTGCGCGACGAAGCCCGCGGATCCGGCGTGGCGCGGCACCTTCTCACCCATCTGACCGACCATGCCCGCGCGTCCGGCATCCGCCTGCTGGAACTGGTCGTACGCGCCGACAACCCGACGGCCATCCGCTTCTACGCGCGCGAGGGTTTTCACGAAATCGGCCGTGTCCCCGGCGGCATGCTCGACGGAGACGTAGAGGTCGACGAAATTCTGATGGCGCGACACATCGACGGCCGCGCCGCACCCGCGTTGCAAGGAGCGCCCCGATGAAAGCCATGTATTACGACGCGTTCGAGAAGACGCCCGAAATCCGGACCCTTCCCGATCCGACCCCGACCGAAAACGGCGTCGTCATCAAGGTCGAGGCCACGGGACTTTGCCGGTCCGACTGGCACGGTTGGATGGGCCATGACGCCGATATCCGGTTGCCCCACGTACCGGGCCACGAGCTGGCGGGGGTTGTCACCGCCGCCGGCCGCGGCGTGATGCGATACAAGGTCGGCGACCGGGTCACCGTGCCCTTCGTTTCCGGCTGCGGCCGCTGCGGCGAATGCCGCTCCGGCAACCAGCAGGTCTGTGAGGCACAGTTCCAGCCGGGCTTTACCCATTGGGGTTCTTTTGCCGAATATGTCGCGCTCGACTTTGCCGACCAGAACCTCGTGCATCTGCCCGAAAGCATGGACTTCACCACGGCCGCGAGCCTCGGTTGCCGCTTTGCCACCTCGTTTCGCGCCATCGCCGACCAGGCGAAGGTGAAGGGCGGCGAATGGGTCGCTGTACACGGCTGTGGCGGTGTGGGCCTGTCGGCGATCATGATCGCAGCCGCGCTCGGCGCCCAGCCGATCGCGATCGACATTGCCGAGGACAAGCTCGCCTTCGCGAAGACGCTCGGCGCGGTCGCGACGATCAACGGCCGAGAAGTGCAGGATGTGGCTGCGGCGGTGAAAGACATCACCGGCGGCGGCGCGCACGTCTCGATCGACGCGCTCGGCAACCCGGTCACCTGCTTCAACTCGATCAAGAACCTGCGCCGGCGTGGCCGCCACGTGCAGGTCGGGTTGATGCTCGGCGACCAGGCGACGCCGCAGATCCCGATGGCGCAGGTGATCGGCCATGAGCTCGAGATCTACGGCAGCCACGGCATGCAGGCCTGGCGCTACGACGCCATGCTGACGATGATCGCCGACGGCAAGCTGAGGCCGCAACAATTGATCGGCCGGGAGATCTCGCTTTCAGAGGCGATCCCTGCGCTGACCGCCATGGACCGCGCAACCGACCTCGGCATCAGCGTCATCACGCGGTTCTGATAGCGCCATGGGCGGCCGGAAAAGCGCCGTCTACGAGAGGGTGCCGGCAATGCCCATTCCGACTCACGGCCTCAATGCGCTAAACCTTGTTCCGGATCGGGGGCAAGGCAGATGACCATTGGGAGACGGCGAAGGTTGATCAAACGTCAGCGCACCGGCACGGCGCTTGCCATTGCCGCGACGATCTCTTTCCTCGCCGGCATGACCGACGCGATCGGGCTCTTGAGCATTGGCGACTTCGTCTCCTTCATGAGCGGCAACACGACCCGGGCAGCGATCGCCCTCGGCGATGGCGATTTTATCGGCGCCTTGCTGCTCGTCGGCGCGCTCGGGGCGTTCATCATCGGCAACGCACTTGGCGTGATCGTAGCCGCGCGCCTCGGCGTCGTCGGCGTGCTCTCGACGGTCAGCCTCGTGCTGATGCTCTGCGCCGGTTTCGGGGCCTTTATGCCGCGGCCCTGCTATTTCTACGGCGTCGTGCTCGCCATGGGCCTGGTCAATGCGGCGGTCGAACATATCGAGGGGTTGCCGATCGGGCTTACGTACGTGACGGGGGCACTTTCCCGTTTTGGGCGCGGTCTCGGCCGCTGGCTGCTCGGCAACAAGAACCGTCAGTGGGTGGTGCAGATCGTGCCCTGGCTCGGCATGTTCTCCGGCGCGGTCGCCGGCGCTCTCTTGCAGCGCCACTTCGGCGCGGCCTCGCTCTGGGCGTCCTTTGCGCTCGCCGCTGGGCTTGCGCTTGCCACTGTTCTCGTGCCGTCTCGCTGGTCGCGGCGCTATATCCATTCGGGGTGAGCCTCAGCTCCAACGGCAGCTTTTCACCCCTCCCAAGATTTTGCCCTTAAGCCCGGCCGGGTTTCAGGGCAAAATCTGCAAAGAAGAATCACGAGCGAGGTCCTGCCATGGCGCTTGCGGCAGCCGTCACCACGGATGAACTCTATCATCCCATCCTCAAGACCAATCCGGCGCATCCGGCCGGATGGCCGATCCGGGCAATCGTCAGCTCACAGACCGAAGCGCGACACAATCGCGCGCTCTGGGCGCCAACGCACCTGATCTCGATCCGCGCTCCCGGCAGCCGACTGCTCTCGATGATCGAGCTGCCGCCGGAAAAGCATCTGGAACTCTTTTTCGGCGACACCACCGATCCGGACGAGCCGGATGCGGCGCGCCCGCAAGCCATCGAAGCCACCTTCGCCTTTGTCGACCACCTGCCCGAAGACGCCCATCTGCTCGTCCATTGCCTTCGGGGCATTGGGCGCGCGACCGCGCTCACCCTCGGCATTCTGGCGCGCTACATGCCACCGGAGGACGCCGCCGCCGCACTCCATGCGCTGCGCCCGGAGGCCAAGCCGAACAGGCATGTCGTCAACCTTTGCGACACGGCGCTCGGGCTCAAGGGCAAGCTCGCCAAGCAGGCACTGCGCTTCCCGGCGAAAGTCTGGAAACCAGCCAAAAGCTGAAGCTACTGCATGTCTCCTTAAATCGACTTCGATTAAGGACAAAGACATGCAGAAAATCAAAGTGCTACAGCGACCTTTGCGCGTCTGATAAGACGCGCGGCGCTGTAGAAATCTGCAGCTTTGCCGCCAGCCGTTGTGCATCGCACAAAGATTTGACATGATCCCACGAAAGAACAGTGACAGCTCGCTGCCTGATCAGGCATGATGCTGTAAGCCTTTGTTTTCGGACGGGCTTTGACGGGAAGATTCGACCTTGCCCCGCCAGCACCGAAGACAAAAGACGGGAGGAAAAGATGTCCCACGCGGCCTATGTGTTTGACGCCTACGGCACGCTCTTCGACGTGCATGCGGCTGTCAGGCGCCACGCGCAGGAGATCGGCCCGGATGGGCAGGCTTTTTCCGAACTCTGGCGGGCCAAGCAACTCGAATATTCCTGGGTGCGCTCGCTGATGGGCAGCTATCAGGATTTCTGGCAACTGACCGAACAGTCGCTCGACTACGCCTTCGCACGGTTTCCCTCCGCCGACCCGAAACTTCGCAAGCGATTGCTCGACGCCTATTGGACGCTCGACTGCTATCCGGAAGTGCCGGCGGTTCTGAAGGGGCTGAAGGAGCGCGGCGCCCGCATCGCAATCCTCTCCAACGGTTCACCGGCCATGCTCGCCTCTGCGGTCCGCAACGCCGCACTCGACATCGTCATCGACGACGTGTTTTCCGTCGACGCGGTGAAGGCCTTCAAGACCGCGCCTGCCGTCTACGACATCGTCACAACCGGCTACCGGCTTTACCCGCATGCCGTTTCCTTCCAGTCGTCGAACCGCTGGGATATCGCCGGGGCGACGAAATTCGGGTTCCGCACCGTATGGATCAACCGGGCGGACATGCCGGACGAATATCGTGATCACGGGCCGGCGCTGATCTTGCCCTCCCTCGAAAGTCTGCAATTCGGTATCTGAAGGATCTCCCCATGGTCTGGTCGCCTGCGCAGTATCTGAAGTTCGAAGACGAACGCACGCGCCCAGCCAGAGATCTCCTCGCCCAAGTGCCCGAGCTGCCCGAAGGCATCGCCTTCGACCTCGGTTGCGGCCCGGGCAACTCCACCGAGCTCATCCGCGACCGGTTTCCCGAGGCCACACTTTCAGGCCTCGACAGCGACGAGAACATGCTCGTTGCGGCGGCGAAGCGGCTGCCGGGCATCACCTTCGAAAAGGCGGATCTCGCAAACTGGGTCCCCCCTGCCGGCGCTTCGCTGTTTTACGGCAACGCTGTCTTTCAATGGCTGCCGAACCACCTCACGATCTTCGAAAGACTGATGGGAGCGCTCGCATCAGGCGGCACGCTTGCGGTCCAGATGCCGGACAATCTCGGGGAGCCGAGCCATTTGCTGATGGAGGAGACAACTCGCAGCCCGGCTTTCACTGACGCCTTTGCCGGCAAGACCGTCCGCCGCAATCCCATGCCGGGACCGGCAACCTATGTCGAATGCCTGGCGCCACAGGCCGCCAGCATCGAGGTCTGGCACACGATCTACTACCACCGGCTCGCCAATGCCGAAGCGATCGTCGAATGGGTGAAGGGGACCGGCCTCAGACCCTATCTTGATGCGTTGCCGGAAGATAAACGCGACGCCTTTGCTGCCGACTACACGGACCGGATCCGCGCTGCCTATCCGGCCATGAGCGACGGCAAGGTCCTTCTGCGCTTCCCGAGATTTTTCATCGTCGCGGTGAAGGCGTAGCGCCGGGCGACGCTACATGCGGTCGACCAGGAAATCGATGAAGGCACGGATACGGGCGGCGAGATGCTCGTGTCCGGCATAGACGGCGTAGACCGTCTCGATCTCGCCCGACTGATAATCTTCGAGCAGCGGCACGAGCGTTCCGGCTTCGAAGTCCGGCTCGACGTGGAAACGGCCGATGCGGCCAACGCCAATGCCGGCAAGGCAAAGCTGGCGGACGATCGAACCGCTCGAGACCTGCATGTTGCCGAAGACCGAGCGCAGTTCTGCAGCCGGCTGCCCCGGCATGCGGAACGCCCATTCGTCGACGCTGCGACGGAAATTGAAACGAATGCAATTGTGACCGTCGAGTTCATCGGGCGTATTCGGTGTCCCGTGCCTTTCCAGATAGGCGGGCGATGCGATTACGACCGGACGGCTTTCCATGAGCTTGCGTGCCTTTAGGGATGAATCGCGCAGCGGGCCGGTGCGGATTGCCACGTCGGCGCGCTCGCCGACGACGTCGATCATGCTGTCGGTCAGCGTCAGATCAAGCTGCACCTCCGGATAGCGGGCGAGGAACTCTGGCGCGAGCGGCATGATGTAGCGCTCGCCAAAGCCGACTGCGGCGTTCACCCGCAACAGCCCGCGCGGCGTCATGCGGCCGCCGGCAGCGACCAGTTGCTCGGTCTCGACGATTTCCGTGAGGATCCGCTGGGCGCGTTGCAGATAGACTTCCCCCTCCGGCGTCAGCTGCAGGGTCCTGGTCGAGCGCACGAGCAGGCGCGTGCCCAACCGGTCCTCGATACGGGTCACCAGTTTGCTGACGGCAGATGGTGACAGCTTCAGGCGCCGCGCAGCGGCCGAAAAGCTGCGGGTCTCCGAAACGGCAACGAAGACCTCCATTTCACCCGCCCGATTGTCCATGCATCACCTTTGAATCAAATTCACAGTCCTTTGTACCATTATGCTGATTATCATGATGAGTGCCAAGGCTCATATTCCGCCCGACTTCAACAACAACCAACGCGCCCGGTTCCTCCCAGCCGGGTGGGAAAGGTCTCGTCGTGCCTATTGCTATCCTTGCGCTGACGATCGCGGCCTATGCGATCGGAACAACGGAATTCGTGATCGTCGGTCTGCTGCCGACGGTCGCCACCGACCTCAATGTCACCCTGCCGCTCGCCGGCCTGATCGTCAGCGTCTATGCGCTCGGCGTCACCTTCGGCGCGCCGGTGCTGACGGCGCTCACCGGCCGGATCGAGCGCAAGCCGCTCCTGATCGGCCTGATGGCGCTGTTCATCGTCGGCAATGCTGCGGCCGCCCTGTCGCCGAGCTACGAACCGCTTCTCATTGCGCGGGTCATCTCCGCCTTTGCCCATGGCGTGTTCTTCTCGGTCGGCTCGACCATCGCTGCCGACCTCGTTCCGGAAGACCGGCGCGCATCGGCCATCGCCATGATGTTCATGGGCCTCACCGTCGCGATCGTCACCGGCGTGCCGCTCGGTACCTGGATCGGCCAGACCTTCGGCTGGCGCGCCACCTTCTGGGCCGTGACCGGTCTCGGCGTCATCGCGCTCACCGCGATCGTCGCCCTGCTGCCGAACACGCTCTCCAAGGCCCCGCCGGCCAAGCTTATCGACCAGGTGCGCGTGCTCGGGTCCGGCCGACTGCTGATCGTCTTTGCCATGACCGCGCTCGGCTACGGCGGCACCTTCGTCGCCTTCACCTTCCTCGCACCGATCCTGCAGGACATCACCGGTTTCTCGGAAGGCGCCGTCAGCCTGATCCTCGTGCTCTATGGCGTTGCGATCGCCATCGGCAACATTGCCGGCGGCAAGATCGCCAACCGCGATCCGGTCAAGGCGCTTATCGGCCTGTTTCTGGCCCAGGCGGCCGTGCTGGTGCTCTTCACCTTCACGGCCCCCTCGCCGGTCCTGACGCTGGTGACGCTCGCCGCGCTCGGCTTCCTGTCCTTCGCCAATGTTCCCGGCCTGCAGCTCTATGTCGTGCAGCTTGCCAAGCAGTACCGGCCGGGCGCCGTCGATGTCGCCTCGGCGCTGAATATCGCCGCCTTCAACCTCGGCATTGCCGTCGGTGCCTGGCTCGGTGGCTTGATCGTCGCCTCACCGCTCGGTCTCGGCATGACGCCCGTCATCGGCGCCCTGCTTGTCGCCGCCGCGCTGCTGCTCACGCTTTTGAGCGGCGTTCTTGATCGTCGGGCCGGCGCTGCCTACCAACCGGCTTGAACCGCCGCCCCTGAGGACCACCTATAGATCGTTCCTTTTTCGCCCGGCCATCCGGCCGGGCGCTCGCCAAGTACAGCAGGTCAAGTACAAGGAGTTACCCACCATGCATTCCGTCAATTCAAACGGTGCCAACATCCCGGCGCTCGGCTTCGGTACCTTCCGCATGCCCGGCGCCGACGTGCTGCGGGTGCTGCCGGAAGCGCTCAAGCTCGGCTTCCACCATGTCGACACGGCCCAGATCTACGGCAACGAGGCCGAGGTCGGCGAAGCCATCCACAATTCCGGCGTGTCGCGCGCCGACATCTTCCTCACCACCAAGGTCTGGGTCGACAAATATGCGCATCGCGACTTCCTCGCCTCGGTCGACGAGAGCCTGAAAAAGCTGAGGACCGACCATGTCGACCTGCTTCTCCTGCACTGGCCGGGCGGCAGTGACGTGCCGATGGCCGAGCGCATCGGCGCCCTCAACGAGGTACAGAAGGCCGGCAAGGTCCGTCATATCGGCGTCAGCAACTTCAACACGGCACAGATGGAAGAAGCGGTGAAGCTCAGCGACGCCCCGATCGCCACCAACCAGGTCGAATACCATCCCTATCTCGACCAGACCAAGGTGCTCGAGATCGCGCGCAAGCACGGCATGTCGATCACTGCCTACTACGCGATGGCGAACGGCAAGGTCCCGAACGATCCGCTGCTGAAGGAGATCGGCGCACGCCACGGCAAGACGGCCGCCCAGGTGGTGCTGCGCTGGCTGGTGCAGCAGAAGGACGTGATCACGCTTTCCAAGACCGCGACGATCGATCGGTTGAAGGAAAACTTCGCGATCTTCGACTTCGCGCTCGGCGACGGCGAGATGGCCGAGATCCACGCGCTTGCCCGCCCCGACGGTCGCATCGTCAATCCGGAGGGTCTGGCTCCGGTCTGGGACAAGGCCGCCTGATCTGCTCTCTTGTAGTGGAGCGGGATGCGGGCGGAAAACCGCTCACACTTTTCCTCATCCCGCTCCGCCATTTCGCCGCCGACCAATTCCCAGCCGGCGGCGGATACGATATGGACATGGCCCGCAGGCACCGATCAGAGGGAGGGGGCGATGTCTTTGCATGAGGCGCAGACGAGCGATTTCGCTCCCGACTGGCCGGCGATCATCGCCGTCGTCCTGGGGGTCACCGCCTTCTCGGTGGCACAGGGGCTCACCTATCCGCTAATCTCGCTTTCGCTTGAAAGCCGTGGCGTCACTGCCGGCATGATCGGCCTCAATGCCATGGGCTTTGCCGCCGGTCTCGGCGTGGCAACCCTGCTTCTCGGCCGGTTGACGCGGCTTGCCTCCGCCGACCGGCTGATCATCGCCAGCCTCTGCGGCTGTTCCATCTGTCTCGCGACGCTTGCCTCGACGTCAGAGCTTCCCATCTGGTTTATCGCCCGTTTCGCCCTCGGCTTCTTCGTCAGCATGGTGTTCATGCTCGGCGAAGCCTGGCTGAACACGGCCTGTCCCGACCGGCTGCGCGGTCGCGTTTCCGGCCTTTACGGCGCCGGCATGTGTGGCGGCTTTGCCGCCGGTCCGCTGGCGATCCCGTTGCTCGGCACCAGCGGCGGCCTCGGCTTTGCGCTGCTGGCGATCTATATCGCGCTCGTCGCCTTCCTCACCGGCCTCTTGACCATGGGCGCACGCACGCGCCCCGAACCTTCCTCGACACGCGACCTCTTCGCCTTCTTCAAGAAGGCACCGATGCTGATCCTCATGGTGCTGATGTTCGGCTTTGCCGATATCGCGGCGATCTCGGCCATGCCGGTCTACTTCGTCAAGACGGGCCACAGCCAGGCCTTTGCCGCGCTCAGCGTGACGGCGCTTGCGATCCCGACCGCGCTGGCGCAGCCCTTCATCGGCGTGCTTCTCGACCGGCTGCCGCGCCGCCGCGTGGCGATCTCAGCAGCCGCCGTCGCCGCCACCGGCTACCTTCTGGTGCCGTTCCTGTCTTCGAACGTGGCGTTGCTGCTGACATTCGCCTTCATCGGCGCTGCCAGCTTCGCGCTCTACACGGCCGCCCTGACGATGCTTGGCGAAGAATATCGCGGCAGCATGCTGGTGGCCGGCAGCGCCGCCTTTTCGCTCGCCTATGCCGCCGGCAGCGCTGCAGGGTCGGGCGCCACCGGCGCGCTGATGAACTTCATCGACCCTATCGCCGGCCCGCTCGGCGTGGGCGCCGTCCTCGTCATCTTCACGCTGATGTTTGCAGTGGCAAGGCGCCGTTAGGCCTCGGCGCAGCGCAAGGCAAGCGCCTCACCGAAAACACGGGCGGCCGGCCCGAGCGGCTCATCGATCCGATGCACCAAGTAGGCCTCGGCACCGACCTGACTGTTGCGGCCAAGGGCCGTCGTCGGCATGCGCACCAGCCGGCGCTCTTCGAGATCCCGCTCCACCTGCCAGAGCGGCAGCCGGCCCCAACCGAGACCGGTGCGGATCATCGCATGTTTCGTATCCTGGCTGCTGACGCGACAGGTCTGCGGCGAGAGCACGCCGAAATCCCGCCCCACTGTCCGCTGCGACGGATCGGACTGCACGATCTGAAGGTGGTCGGCAAGCGCGGCGTTTTCGAGTGCGCCATCGGCGGCACTCAGCCCCAAGGGATGATGCGCGGCAACGACTGCAACGATCTGAACCGTCGAAAGCGCCTGGCGGGCGATGGCCGGATCGCGGAAATCCTCTCCGACCATGATGCCGAGGGTGAAGCGGCGTTCGACGAGGCCATCCAGCGGTCCGCCCAGCGGTGAAACCGCAAGCCTGATCGAAACATTGGGGTAGATCGTCCGCATCTCGTTCAGGGCCAACCCGACCGTCTCGATCGGGAAGAGCGTGTCGACGATCACGGAAAGCTCCAACTCGATGCCCTCGCCAAGCCCGCGCGCGCGGGCCCGCATAGCGTCCACCCGCAGCAGGATATCGCGGGCATTGGCAAGCAGCGCCTGCCCTTCCTGTGTCAACACCGGTCTGTGTCCGGAACGGTCGAATAGGGCGACGCCAAGCTCCGCCTCGAGATTGGCGATGGCGTGGCTGACCGCAGACTGCACGCGTGAGAGTTTCGCGGCACCCGCACGGAAACTCCCGCTTTCGGCGACGGTCACGAAGGTCCGCATCTGATCGAGTGTCAGGGCATCCAGCATGATCGATTCCATAGATCAACTTGATGAAATTTATATCACTTCAACAGATCATGGAAAGCATCCATCTTCTTTTCCGAACAGCAAGTGCTCAGCAGGAAGGAAGGCCCGATGGCCAGGATACTCGTGCTCTACTACTCATCCTACGGTCATATCGAGACGATGGCGGGGGCGGTTGCCGAGGGCGCGCGCGCCGCGGGCGCCACCGCCGTGCTCAAGCGGGTGCCCGAAATCGTGCCGGAAGCCGTTGCCATCAAGGCGGGCTACAAACGCGCTCAGGACGCGCCGGTCGCGACCGTCGCGGAACTGCCGGACTATGACGCGATCATCATCGGCACGCCGACACGCTTCGGCAACATGGCCGCGCAGATGAAAAACTTCCTCGATCAGGCGGGCGGTATCTGGGCGCGCGACGCCTTGGTCGGCCGCATCGGCAGCGTCTTCACCTCGACCGGAAGCCAGCATGGCGGCCAGGAATCGACGATCCTCGCCACCCATACCGTGCTTCTCCATCTCGGCATGGTGATTGCCGGCCTACCCTACAGCTTCAAGGGTCAGATGCGCATGGACGAAATCACCGGCGGCTCGCCCTACGGCGCCTCGACGCTCGCCGACGACGGCAACGGCGGCGACCGTCGGCCAAGCGCCAACGAGCTGGAAGGCGCACGCTTCCAGGGCCGCCACGTCGCAGACCTGGCGGCGGCGCTGGTCGCCGGTCGTGCGCGCGTTGCGGAGCTTGCCTGATGGCCACGGCCACAACCTTCGTTCGGGAGAGAACAGATTGGGCGGGCGTGATGACGGTTGTTGCCGCCGGCGTGGTCGCGGCCATGCAGGTCGGCAAGGGGCTGATTGCCGGTCCGTTGCTTCAGTCCGACCTCGGGCTCGATCTCCCCGCCCTCGGCTGGATCACCTCGGTCTTCGCCATCGTCGGCGTCGTCGGCGGCATGACGGCGGGCGCGTTCGTCGCGTCGGCCGGCGATCGGCGCCTGCTCGCCATCGGGATGGCCATGTTGGCCCTCGGCTCCTTCGGTGGAGCGGCCAGCCACGCCTTCGCGCTGCTTCTTCTGTCACGCATCGTCGAGGGCTTCGGGTTCCTGCTCGTCGTCGTCGCCGGTCCGGCCATCCTGATGCGCCTGGTGACATCGGATCGCCGCGACCTCGTCTTTTCGCTCTGGAGCTGCTTCATGCCCGCGGGCATGGCGGTCGCGATGTTGACCGGGCCACTTTTTGCCGATTGGCAAGCGATCTGGCGGAGCAACGGGCTGATCACGCTGGCAAGCCTGGTTTCCATCTTCCTGGCCGTGTCGCCGTCTCGGGAAACATCCAGCATCGCCGCCAGCTTCCGGGATGATGCGACCGAAACGCTTACAAGCCGCGGCCCGGTGCTGCTTTTCGTTCTATTTTCGCTCTACAGCCTGATGAGCTTCACGCTTTCCAGCTTCCTGCCGATCCTGTTGGTCCAGCGTATGCACGTCTCGCTCGGGACCGTCGGCCTCCTCAGCGCCATCATCACACTGGTGAACGTCATCGGCAATCTTGCCGCCGGCCATCTGCTGTCTCGCGGCTTTGCCCGCGGCCGGTTGATCGCCAGCGCTGCCTTGCTGACAGGTGTGTTCGGCCTATGGATCTTCCTGAGCCAGTCAGGCGGAAATCTGATCTTCGGACTTTGCGTGCTGTTTTCCGCGATCGGCGGCCTGATCCCCGCCACGCTGATCTCGTCGGTGCCGATCCTGTCGCCGCGTCCGGCGCTTGCGCCGTTGGCAATGGGGCTGCTGATGCAGGGCAGCAATCTGGGGCAGCTCGTCGGGCCGGTCGCGGTCGGAACGGCGATCGAACGCAACGGCTGGTCCTCGGGCGCGGCCTTCATCGGCGTCGGCGCCCTTCTCTGCATCGTGCTTGCAAACACACTGGAGCAGGCCCTGCGAAGCAAGGCCCAACGGCGATGATGGCCTGCATGCAAAGAGCGAATCGCAAAGAAAAACCCACCGGCGGCAAACCGGTGGGTTCGGCATTTCCGGCGGATTGTCCGCGGATCAGACGAACTGGCTGAGGCCCGGAACCGAGGCGACGACTTCGTCGACCACTTCATCGCCTGCCTTTTCCTTGGCAAAGGCGATGGTCTCCTTGGCGAGCGAGGTGATTTCGCCCATGCCGAGACCCTGGCTCATCAGCTGCTGGCCGAGCGCCATGACGCCGCCGCCGCCGATCGCCGACATCAGGCCGCCGAGCAGACCGCCGCCACCCGTGCCTTCGCCATTGTACTGGGCGATGAGCTCGGAGGCGCCCGGAATCGCTTCGATCATCTGGGCAACCGGGCCGTCAGCGGCTTCGCGCTGCAGGAAGCCGAGGATCATGCCGACAGCCTTTTCGGCCGTTGCAGGCTCGATGCCGACATTCTCCGCGACGCGCGTGACCAGTTCATTCATGGAAAAACTCCCTCACTTGGATTTTGACGTTGACGTCAAGGTAAATGATCGCCCACCAAATAACAAGCCGTGAGCAGTGACTATCGGCCCGTCGATAACGCCGCTTTCCGGTCGCGCGCTGGCACAGCCTTGTTGCCGGGCGCAACCGCAGCACCTATAACAGAAAACCAGGCACATTTCGATGACGGGCACTTGCGATCAACCGCGAACCGCCCGCTTTCATTGATGAAACGGAGATGAAGCCCACATGTTGGAAGAAGGCAAGCTCTTTATCGGCACCAGCCGCAAGCCTGATGATTCGATCAACAAGGGCGAGTATCTGGAACTCAAGTTCGGCAACCGCCACGGCCTGATCACCGGCGCCACCGGCACCGGCAAGACGATCACCCTGCAGGTCCTCGCCGAAGGTTTTGCCAATGCCGGCGTCCCCGTCTTCTGCGCCGACGTCAAGGGCGATCTCTCCGGCATCGGCGCGATCGGCGAGCCCAAGGATTTCATCCTGAAGCGCGCCGAGCAGATCGGCCTGCCGACAAATCCTTACGAGTTCCAGGAATTCCCGGTCATCTTCTGGGATCTCTACGGCGAGAAGGGCCATCGCGTCCGCACCACCATGTCGGAAATGGGGCCCCTGCTCCTTTCGCGGCTGATGAACGCCACGGATGCGCAGGAAGGCGTGCTCAACATCGCCTTCAAGATCGCCGATGAGGGCGGTCTGCCGCTGCTCGACCTGAAAGATCTGCAGGCGCTGCTCAACTACATGGGCGACAATGCCAGCGCGCTCTCCAATCAGTTCGGTTTCATCTCCAAGGCCTCGGTCGGTTCGATCCAACGCGAACTCCTGATCCTCGAACAGCAGGGCGCCGAACATTTCTTCGGCGAACCGGCGCTGAAGATCACCGACATCATGCGCACGACCAATGACGGGCGCGGCGCGATCTCGGTGCTGGCGGCCGACAAGCTGATGATGAACCCGCGGCTCTATGCGACCTTCCTGCTTTGGCTGCTTTCGGAACTGTTCGAGGAACTGCCTGAGGTGGGCGACCCGGACAAGCCGAAGCTGGTGTTCTTCTTCGACGAGGCGCATCTGCTTTTCAACGATGCGCCGAAGGTGCTGACGGAGCGTGTCGAACAGGTCGTGCGCCTGATCCGCTCCAAGGGCGTGGGCGTCTACTTCGTCACGCAAAACCCGCTCGACGTGCCGGAAACGATCCTCGGCCAGCTCGGTAACCGCGTTCAGCACGCGCTTCGCGCCTATACGCCGCGCGACCAGAAGGCGGTGAAGACCGCCGCTGACACCTTCCGCCCGAACCCGGACTTCGACTGCGCCACCGTGATCACCAATCTCGGCACCGGCGAGGCGCTGGTCTCGACGCTCGAAGGCAAGGGTGCGCCGTCGATGGTCGAGCGCACGCTGGTGCGCCCGCCGCAATCGCGCGTCGGTCCGCTGACCGAGGCCGAGCGGCAAAAGGTAATGGATGTGAGCCCGGTCCGCGGTCTCTATGACGAAGATTTCGACCGCGAATCGGCCTATGAGATGCTGACCGCGCGCGCCAAGAAGACGGCCGAAGCGCAGGCGCAAGCACAAGAACAGGCCGAACAGCAGACAACGGAAGCGAATACCGGCGGCAGCCGCTGGACGCTGCCCGGCTTCGGCGACGACGAGGCGGCGGCACCAGCGGGCAAGCAGGCGCGGCCACGCAGCTCCGGCTACCAGCGCGAGACGGTCGTCGAAGCCGCGATGAAATCGGTCGCTCGCACCGTCGCGACCCAGGTCGGCCGCGCCCTGGTGCGCGGCATCCTCGGCAGCCTCAGCCGACGCTGAACATAGCCGCGGCAACCGGCAATGCTTGAGGTCGATATTTTGCCCGCGCCCTGATTTCGATCGAGGCGCGTCGTTATTTTGAAAGGAACATTCGCATGGACGTTAAGGATTCGAACGGCGCCATCCTCCAGGACGGCGACAACGTTACCCTGATCAAGGATCTGAAGGTCAAGGGCACCTCGACGACGCTGAAGCGCGGCACGATGGTCAAGGGTATTCGCCTCACCGACAACCCTGATGAAGTCGAATGCCGGGTGGAGAAGATCAAGGGCCTGGTGCTGCGCACCGAGTTTTTGAAGAAGGCATAGCCCACGGCCGACGGCCTTCTCCGTCGGCAGCCACCTGATGCAGCGCCCGCGTGGAACATCATTATCCCTGACAACACAAAAGCCCGGCGGAACGATCCGCCGGGCTTTTGGATTCCGACTGGAATTCAAATATCAGGCGACCGTCAGCTTGACGTCGATATTGCCCTTGGTCGCGTGGCTATAGGGGCAAACGATATGCGCCTTCTGGACGAGGTCTTCGAGAACCGCCTTGTCGACGCCCGGAGACGTAATCTCAAGCGCGGCATCGATACCGAAGCCGGTGCCATCTTCGCGCGGACCAATGCCGACTGTTCCCGTCACTTTCGTGTCTTCCGGAAGCTTTACCTTCTCCTTGCCGGCGACGAACTTCAGGGCGCCGAGGAAGCAGGCCGAGTAGCCGGCGGCAAAGAGCTGTTCAGGATTGGTGCCGCGGGCGCCGTCGCCGCCAAGTTCCTTCGGCACAGTAAGAGTGACATCGAGAACGCCATCGGCGCTCTTGGCCTGGCCAGCACGGCCACCGGTTGCGGATGCAGTGGTGCGGTAGAGAATAGGCATTGGCGGTCTCCTTTGTTTCCAAGTGGATGAGGGTTAGATAGCGCAAAATTCAATTGCGTGCAAATTAATTTTGCAAATTGCATTTTCGCCCTGTTTTTGCGAGAATGCGACCATGGCAAACAAAGCGGCACATATAGATACCATTCCGGAGGAGGCGCTGTCGCTCGGCAAGCAGCTCTGCTTTGCCGTCTATTCGGCGGCGCATGCCTTCAATCGTGCCTATAAGCCGCTGCTCGATCGTTTCGGCCTCACCTACCCGCAATATCTCGTGCTGCTTGCGCTATGGCAACAGGACGAAATGACGGTGAAGCGCATTGGCGAGGAGATAGGGCTCGATTCCGGAACACTGTCGCCGCTTCTGAAACGCCTGGAGGCAGCCGGCTTTGTCGCGCGGCAGCGCGACCCAGGTGATGAGCGACAGGTAATCGTTCGCCTCACGGAGAAAGGCCGCGATTTGAAAAGCGAGGCCTTCGGTATTCTCATAGATATCGGCAAGGCTTCAGGCTGCAGCCTGGAAGAAGCGGGCGAAATCCGCGAGACGCTGCATCAGTTGACGCGGCAGCTCAATTCCGGCCACGGCGCGGACTGACTGCAACCGGATTTGCAGAGGCCGCCCCTCGTGACTGGCGGGATGCAGTGAGCGACGACGCCCGTGGTTGTTAGATGACGAGGATCGGCGCCTTGCCACGCACGCGATCGTAGAGGTCCATGACATCCTGATTGAGCATGCGAACGCAGCCGGACGAGACGGCCTTGCCGATCGACTTCCATTCCGGCGTTCCGTGGACGCGGTAGAGCGTGTCCTGACCATTCTGGAAGATGTAGAGCGCGCGTGAACCGAGCGGGTTGTTGAGGCCCGGCGCCATACCGCCATTCTTGGCCGAATAGGGTTTCAGCTGCGGCTGGCGGGCGACCATGCTGTCCGGCGGGGTCCAGCGCGGCCACTTCTGCTTCCACTGGATGACGCCGCGGCCCGACCAGGCGAAACCTTCACGGCCGAGACCAACGCCATAACGCAGCGCCCTGCCCCCTGGCTGGATCAGATAGAGGTAGCGGTCACCGGTATCGACGACGATCGTTCCCGGCTGTTCGCCAAAGGGATCGCTGACCTCCTGACGATAGAAGCGCGCGTCGATCTGACGGAACGGTACCTCCGGCACCTGATAGCCGCCGTCGTACATGGAGGCATAAATGTCCGAAACATAGAGGCCCTGCGGCGGCAGGCCGGTCGGAACTGGCCCTGGGCCATCCTGCCCCTCATAAACGCCTCCGGCGCGCGGATCGGTAAAGCGTCCCTCGAGCGCAGGATTGCGGAACACAGGCGCCGTCTCATAGCGGAAGACGTCCGTGTTCATCGAGGAGGTGCAGCCTGCAAGACCGGCGGAGGCAAGAGCCAATCCGGACGAGCGGAGAAACTGACGGCGGGAGAAGACGACTGAAGAGGACATCGAACTCTGAAGGGCTTGAGTGCGGCCTGAGGAGTGCTGCATGAAATTGCTTAACGAAATACTACGCACAGCCCCTCGGAATGGGGCGATGCTTGCATTTCCGGCTGGACCGAAGCTTGCGTCTTGGCGTGAAACGAAGAGAACTCAGACGCTGTGAGCGTTGAAACGTGGCTGGCGCATCAGTGTTTCAAAATCCGGCGCGGAGAGCGGCCGGCTGAAGAAATAGCCTTGGATCTCGTCACAGCCGCTCTGGCGCAGGAACTCGACCTGGGCCTGGTTTTCCACACCTTCGGCGATGACGCGCAGGCCAAGATTTTGGGCGAGTGAGATGATCGCCGCGGTGATCGCGTTGTCGTCGAGATCGACAGGAATATCCGCAACGAAGGACCGGTCGATCTTAAGGCGGCGCACCGGGAAGCGCTTCAAGGCGCTGAGGCTAGAATAGCCGGTGCCGAAATCGTCGATTGCCAGGTGCACGCCGATCGCCTGCAGCTCATGCATGGTGGCAATCGCCCCCGGCACGTCCTGCATGATCAGGCTTTCCGTCAGCTCAAGCTCGAGACAGCAGGGCTCAAGACCGGTTTCGGCGAGAATTGCCGCCACGTGACCTGCCCAGTTGCGCTCGCGGAACTGGCGCGCCGAAACGTTGACGCTAACGATCAGCGGCGGCAGGCCGTCATCCTGCCAGTCCTTGGCCTGGCGGCAAGCGGCGCGCAGCACCCAGTCGCCGATCGGCACGATCAGCCCGGTTTCTTCGGCAAGCGGAATGAACTCGGCCGGCGAGACCGTGCCCCGCTCTGGATGACGCCAACGAAGCAAGGCTTCGGCTGCGAAAACGCGGCCATTCGCAAGGTTCATCTGCGGCTGGAACTGCAGAAAGAATTCTTCATGTGCCAGCGCCCTGCGCAGCTCCTCCTGCTGACGCAGCTTTTCGTGCGCCTTGGCGGCCATTTCCTCGGTAAAAACCTGCAGATTGTTGCGCCCGAGCTCCTTGGCCCGATACATCGCCATGTCGGCATTGGCGAGCAGCTCGCCGACGGTCTTGCCCTGATTGGGAAAGCAGGCGACGCCCATGCTGCAGGTGACTTGCAGGCTTCGGCCCTCGATCTGCATCGGCCCCGCGATGGCGCGGCGAATATCTTCAAGCCTTGCCAGCACGACATCCCGTTCGCAGGGAAGGCCGTTCAGAAGCAGAATGAATTCGTCGCCGCCGACACGCACGACCATATCCGACTTGCGCACCGACGAGCGCATGCGGGAGGCGGTGACCTTCAACAGCTCGTCGCCGGCCGCATGGCCGAGCGTATCGTTGACCAGCTTGAAATTATCGAGATCGAGGAAGGCGAGCACCGCCCATTGACCGGTGCCGCGCAGGGCCTCCAGCGCCTCGGCGACCTGCTCCTCGAACAGCGCCCGGTTGGGCAGGCCCGTCAGCGCATCATGATGCGCCATGAAACTGATACGGTCCTCCGCGTGCTTGCGCTCGATTGCAATACCGGCGAGATGCGCCGCCATCGCAATCAGCTCCTTCTGCCCTTCGTTGGGAACGCAGACCGCGCCGGAATAGAGCGCAAATGTGCCAAGCACCTTGCGGTCGCGCGAATGGATGGGAGTCGACCAGCAGGAGCGGAAACCATAGGGTCGAACGAGCTCGCGATAATCGTCCCAGAGAGGATCGGCGAGAATGTCCGAGACGATCACCTGTTCGCCGCGCCAGGCCGCCGTGCCGCAGGAGCCCATGCGAGGGCCGATCTCGACGCCATGGATCGTCGCGCAATAGCTCTCGTCGAGGCTTGGTGCCGCGCCATGGAACAGGTGGCGGCCATCGGCCGACAGCAACAGCACCGACCCCTTGATGCCAGGCATCAGCGCCTCGATCAGCAGGATCATGTCGCGGAAGAATTCGTCGAGCGGTCGGCTGTTGGCGATCATTTCCAGTAGGCGGGCCTGCCCTTCGAGCAGGCGTTCGGCCGCCTTTCTGTCGGAGATATCGCGCGACACGCCGACGACGCCGACAATCTCGCCGCGCTTGTTGCGCAGCGGCACCTTGGAGGTCATCAGCCAGCGGTCGCGGCCCTTGCTGACGATCGCCCGTTCCTCGATGCCGAAAATCGGTTCGCCGGTTTCGATGACGCGGCGCTCGATGTCGGCGATCGCCTGTGCCATGTGCGGCGGATGGAGATCGAAGTCGGTCTTGCCGACGATATCCTTGAGACCTTCCAGGCCGTTGTCGGCAACAGTCACCTGGTTGGCGATGAGGAACCGCCCTTCGACATCCTTGGCATAGATGTAGTCGGGCACATGGTTGATCATCGTCTCCAACCAGTAGTGGCGGTCGGCGATGTCGGGTTCGGTCGGAAAGATCCGCGCAACTTCTTCCGCCAGCCGATGGCTGGCATCGATCAGGCGACGTGTATCCTCGTTGCCGCCAGCATTTAAGGCGGCATATCGCGGATTGCGAGACGTGTTCTTCGCCAAGCAAGGCCTCCCGACGCGCTCAGCCGCGTCGCTGGTCGATCTTTCCCCACTTCACGTTAGACGAGCAAGAGTTAGCCCTTCCTAAATAACTTGTAGAAAAATCGTGCAGAGGTTGCAATCTCCAAGTTGCGTGCCTGAAAAGAAGGGGTGACGGCGCCACCCCTTCGTCGATTTCAGGACAGACGTCGGCGCGCCGCCGGCGCGAGCATCAGCAGTTGGTCGGCCACCACCATGATAACGATCGCAAGCCCCGTCAGCGGAAAAGTGAGGCCAAAGAAAATGGCCATGATCCACAATCCTGCATAGACACTGCGCTTCGGCGGCATCGGCGGCACCCCGACGCGCCCCGCCGGGCGACGCTTCCACCACATGACGACGGCGGAGAGCGAGATGAGCACGATGGACAGGCAGGCGGCAAGCATCAACAACTGATTGGCGCGCCCCCACTCCTGCCCCTTGTGCACGTTGATGCTCCATTCGATCGCCTTTCCGAGCGCCGGGTAATCGCCAAAGGCTACATCGACAAGCGGTTTGCCGGAGTACTGGTCGATGTGGATCGTGCGCTCCCGTGCGAGCTCGGCCGGAAAGATCGCGGCCGTGTAGACGCCGCTCTCATCGGTCGGGAGCGCCAGCTCATAGCCGGGCAGCATGCCGGCCTCATCGGCGATCGCGACCGCGCGGTCTATGCCGACCGGCTCGGCGCCGACGCCGCTCGACGTCGGGACCGGAGCATTCTCCATCAGCCAGTTCGCCCTGGGGAGGACATCGGTCGAAACCTTGGTCGAGGTTGGCACCTGGTCCCAAAGCACCGCGGGATAGCCGAGCCCCATGGCCGTCAGCTTGCCGTTGACGGTGGCGCCCCAGTAGCCGGACCACAGAAGACCGGAGAAGGCGAGGAAGACGATCAGCAGCCCGGCGACGATGCCGGTCACGGCATGAAGGTCACGCCAGAACACGCGGCGCGCGGGCGTGCCGCGCACGGTCAGCACACCGCCGGTCTGCTGGCGCGGCCACCAGAGATAAATGCCGGTGAAGACCAGCAGAATGGCAAAGCCCGCAACAATCTCGATGATCGTTTCGACCGACTTACCGAAATAGTCGAGGCTGTGCAGGTCCTCGACCACCTGATTGAACTCTTCCGTGGGCGCGACGTGATCGAGGATGGCGCCGGTATAGGGATCGACGAAGACCAGCATTTTGGCCTTGCCGATACCCACCGTGACGCGCGCCGAGCGATCGGCACCGGCGGGTGTGCGATAGGAGACGGCGGCGCTGCCGGGCACGGATTCGACAGCGGTGGCGACGATCGCCGAAGGCGGCAGCCGTTCGGTCCCGGCAGGCACGATGTTGCGATAGGCGAAGACGGTATCGTCGATCTCGTCGTTGAAGAGATAGAGGCCACCGGTGACGGCCAGGCTGATCATGAACGGGATGACGAGCAGGCCGGCAAAGAAGTGCCAGCGCCAGATGGCGCGATAGAGGGAAATGCCGCGCTCGGCGGCGACCGGCTGCGCTGCGGCGCCGGTAAAGGATGCGGTTGTCATGGGTTTCTCCGGGAAATCCGCATTATCGCGGCTTCGCCTCGTGATGGTCGGGTCGGTCGCGGATCACGGCCGGCGACGTCGAACAGCAGTTTCGACGCCTGGGAGGCCGTCAGCCGCCGCTCAAGCGGATATCAGGGAGAAACCCGATGGTGGCGCCCTAGGCCCTGTGCCGCCGCGGAGCACACCGCGAACAAACAGAAGTTCATTGGCAGGAACCGACACATGCCAGGCGAGAGATAGCGGTGGTGCGGCGATCGGATACGGCGCCGGCAGATCAGCGGAGGCGACGAGGCAGCAGGACTGGCATCCATGGCCTTTCGTACCACCTTTTCCGTCGGCATCGTCGTGGCCGGTGAGGCAGAGATCGGCAAACGTTCCATCGGGAAGCGCGTAGGCGGTCGTATCAGGCGCAACCGGCATGGCGACCGCCGGCTGCTGGATCAGGGCCGAGATGACGAGGACAAGCGCGCAGAGCAAACGCGCCGCCATGTCCGTCAACCGATCGCCTAGAAACCGTCGCGCCAAAAGTGCCCCCAAAATCGACTGCGACAGCTAAAGACCAACGGCGCGAAAGGCAAGCGGGCAATGGGCCGCATGGCCTATCAAAAGATTTCATGTGTGGTATCAGCGGCGCCGGCTTTCGCCGTCCAGCACGCTTGGCTTAAGACAAGGTCACGGCAACGACGGGAGGACGACATGCTGACGATCTACGGAGTCTATCGCTCGCGCGCATCGCGCAATTACTGGATGGCGCGGGAGCTCGGAATCCCCTTCACGTCCGTTCCGGTCATCCAGGCGCGCCGGGTTGCAGATCCGCTTGCCGCCGATGCGCCCATCAACACCAAGTCGCCGGCCTTCCTCGCCGTCAACCCGATGGGTCTGATTCCGGCGATCGAAGACGACGGCGTCGTACTGACGGAATCGCTTGCCAACAATCTTTTCCTTGCGCGCAAATACGGCGGCCCGCTGGGACCGGCTGATATCCGTGAAGAGGGACTGATGGGCAACTGGACGATGTGGGCGGCGACGGAGGTCGAGCCGCATGCGGTGCAGATCATCCTCACCTACGACTACGGCACTGAGGAAACCGACCAAGGCAGGGCAACGATCACTACCTGCGCCAAGTCCCTCGACAAGGTGTTTACTCGCCTGGAAGAGCACCTCGACGGGCGCGACTACCTGGTTGGCGATCGCTTCACCGTAGCCGACCTCAACCTCGCGGAAGTCTTCCGCTACGCCATGAGCCAGAAACAGCTCTTCGAGAAGCATCCACGCGTTTCGGCCTGGCTTGCCCGCTGCCATGCCCGCCCGGCTTTCAAGGCGATGATGGAAGAGCGGCTGAAAGAGCCGGCGGATTGAGCCGTCCGGAGGTGGGCTCGTTTCAAGTGATCAGCGCATGGTCGCCGCGTCGAAGCGTACGCGCGGCGCCCTGAGATCGAGCAGGCGCATGCCCTCCTCCACCTCGTCACGAACCCAGCGCTTGAAGGCGGCTGCGGCCTTGCTTTCCCGCCGCGATGGCGAGCTGACGAAGTAGTGGCCGTAGCCGGTGCCCACGCGGATACCGAAGGGCACGACCAAACTGCCTTGGGTGATCGCGAAGCCGGCGAGCGTCTGCCAGGCGAGCATGACCCCCTGCCCCGAGATCGCCGCATCGAGCACCAGCGACGCCTCATTGAACGTGTGGCGCACGCTCATTTCGGCACCGGAGAGGCCGACTTCGCGAAGCCACACCTCCCAGCTGAACATCGAGTGACCGTCGATCACGGCCGGGAGCTTTAGAATATCTGCAGGTACACGCAAGTTCTCCGCCATGGCCGGCGAACAGACGGGAAAGACCTCCTGCTGCAACAGCAGTTCGGATTTCACACCAGGCCAATCGCCCGAGCCCACACGGATGCCGACATCCACATCTGATGTATCGAGATTGACGAGCTTGGTCGTAGCGTCGATGCGCAAGCGAATGTCGGGGTGGCGCTCGGCGAAACGGTTCAGCCGATAGACCAGCCAGCGGGCGGCAAAGACCGGTGCCACCGAGATCGTCAGCACCGACTCGTCGCGTCGCCGAGCCGAGGCCACGGCCTCCGCCAGCTCCTGAAAGGCGTTGCTGAGGCGGACGAGGAAACGCAGGCCAAAGTCGGTCGGGACGAGGCCGCGCGGCGTGCGCTCGAACAGGATGCGGCCAAGCTGGGCCTCCGCCTTGGCAATCTGCTGGCTGACGGCGCCTGAGGTCACGCCGAGCTCCTCGGCAGCAGCCGCCAACGAACCAAGGCGACCGGCCGCTTCCACGGCGCGAAGCCCGTTCAAATGGACGGAATTCAGATCTCTCATATAGTTTTCCTAAACCCGTTCGGTGCTATTCTCAATTGAAAAGACAGCGAGACAGGCAGATCATCCAAGCATCGAAAGGATGGGCCGCCATGTTGAAGCTTCTCTCGATGTTGACCGCATTCGCCACTTTTGAAAGTCGGAAGCAGGATACGCGACTAGCCTGGGCGCGTGACCCGCTGCAGCACCCGGATCTCGAGCGGATGGACGAACGCGAACTCGGTGATCTGCCCTTCCCCGGCTGGCCCTGGCCGCGCGCGGCCGAGTGCGCCAGCGACTGCCTGCAAGCCGGGGGCCGGTGACGGACAATGACCCTGTGATATGCTGACGGGATGAGCGAGGATCTCGACCGCAATTTCGCACGGGTCGTCAAGCTGGCGGAAGCCGCCGGCTTGCCGGAGGTTACCATCGGCACCTCCTACGGCACGCCGGCACTGCTGGTGAAAGACAAGAGCTTCGTGCGCATGAAGGACGGCGACACGCTTGTCGTCATGTGTGCGCTCGAGGAAAAGGAATTGCTGCTGGAACTCGACCCGCAACTCTATTTCGAGACCGATCACTACAAAGGCTGGCCGGCGATGCTGGTTCGGCTTTCGGTGATCGACGATAAGAGCCTGACCGGGCGACTGGTTGCAGCCTGGCGCCAGAAGGCGCCAAAGCGGCTTGCTGCGAAACTCGCCGGCTGACCGCTTTCAGCTTCGATCCCCGACCTTGTAGATCAGGCAAACCTTGCCGTCATCGACCCTCTTCACGTCATCGAGTTGCACGTAGTGGCGCTGGGCGATGGTTTCGAACAGCGCCTTGCCCTTCCCCACCACCAGGGGATGGATAGTGAGACGCAATTCGTCGATCAGGCCGTGATCCATCAGGCTCGACACGGTGCGAGCGCCGCCGACGACATAGATGGTCCGACCCGGCTGGCGCCTTAGCTGCTCGATCTCGGCAGCATCGCGAACGATGGTGGCGTTGGCCCATTGCACCTCCGAGCGCTCTTTCGAGAGAACATAATGCGGCGTGCTCAAAGCAAAATCCGTAAATTCGATCTCCTCCTGCGTCGGCACCTTGCCGGTAAACTCCAGCGGCGCATGCGGATTCTGTTTGATCGCGCTCCAATATTGCTCATAGCCCGAATACATGCCGCTCCCGAGGACGCAGGCATCGATCTCAGGCAGGAGGTCGAAGGTGTCCGACCAGGAATCGACCCAGTCCGTATAGCCATCCGGTCCATCGATCATCCCGTCGATGGACATCTGCATGCCGGCAACCACCTTGCGCATCGTCGTTGTCTCCCTGTTGGCGTTACGCAACAAGGACGTGCGCGCGGCGACTGAGCCGACATAGGCGGTAAAAATCTCGCGCCGGCGGCTGGCGGCATCCAATGAGCGGCCTTCCATTTCAGAGCTCGCGCCTATACCGGTGGAAGCTGACGGCCACACAGGTGTTCTTCCATGATCGTTCGCGACCGCCCCAGCCTTCTGAAACTGTTCTTCATCCTCAGAGGATCGGTCATTCAGCGGATCTTTCCGCAGGTGCTGTTCGTCTTCGGCCTTTCCGCCTTCGTCGTCTGGGCGCACCGTGCCGATCCCGGCATCGTTCCAAGCGTCAACAGCGGCCCTTTCGCCTTGCTCGGCATTGCGCTCTCGGTGTTCCTCGGTTTCCGCAACAACGCCTGCTACGACCGCTGGTGGGAGGCGCGGAAGGATTGGGGACAACTGATCTTCACGTCGCGCGATCTTGCCCGGCAGACACTGGTCATGGTCGACGCCAAAGCTTCGGAGAATGCGGCGCGGCAACGGCTCCTCAACATCGCCATCGCCTTTGCTCACGCCCTGGTTGGCCACCTGCGACCGGGCAATCATGCAGCCAGGGCGCTCGCGCGACTGCCCGACGATCTCGCTCCCGGCTACAAGGCAAGCCGCAACGCGCCGGACTACCTCTTGCGTGAGATGGGCCGCGATCTCGCCGGCTTGCGTGCTTCGGACGCGATCAGCGACTTTCAGTGGGCCCAGTTGGACGGCACGGTCGGCAGGATGTCGGCGACGCTTGCCGCCTGCGAGCGCATCCGCAACACGCCGGTGCCTTTCGGCTACACGCTGCTCCTGCACCGCACCGCCTATCTTTTCTGCTTCCTGCTGCCCTTCGGCTTTGCCGATGCGCTCGGTTGGGCCACGCCCTTCGTCACGGCGCTGGTCGCCTACACCTTCTTCGGCCTCGATGCACTCGGGGACGAACTGGAGGAGCCGTTCGGCGTGTTGCCGAACGACCTGCCGATCATGGCGCTTGCCGAAACGATCGAGATCAACCTGCGCGAGGCGCTCGGCGAGACAGACCTTCCGCCCTTGCCGCAGCCCAAGGACTACATCCTGATGTAGCCCAGATGGTCGCGCGGCTCAGGCCTTGAGCGTGGCCAGGACCCGGGCAACGGCCGGACGCGCGGTCATGCGGTTGCGGTGATCCAGGATTTTCGGGAAACGCGCGGGATCCACACCGTCCGATTCGAGCCAGCCGGCGATGGTGAAAAGGTAGGGATCGGCAACCGAATAGGTCTCGCCCAGGACGAAGGGGCCTTCGAACATCTTGTTCTCGATCAGCTCGAAGCAGGCCGCCATGTTGGAGGCGACCTTGGCCTTCATTGCCTCGTGCGCCGCCGGATCGTCGGCCCAGCGCGCGCCGCGACGTCCATGGGCATGGGCGACATGCACCGTCGAGCAGAGATAGTTCATGAACGACTGCAACTGCGCAAAAGCAAAGGCATCGCCCCTTGGTGCGAGGTTCGCCGCCGGATGTGTCTCAGCGATATAGGTGAGGATCGCCGGCGTTTCGGTGATGACGCCCCGGTCGGTCAACAGCGCCGGCACCCGGCCCTTCGGGTTTACCGCGAGATAGTCGGGCTTGGTCTGTTCCGCGGTCGAGAAATCGACGCGGCGTGCCTCGTAGTCAGCGCCCGCCTCCTCCAGCGCGATATGCGAGGCCAATGAGCAGGTGCCCGGGGCATAGAACAATTTCAACACTTCAACTCTCCTCTACGATCATACGGATCGGACGACGTGGTGCCGACAGACCCGACCCTGCCCTATCAATTCTGGCGGGCGGAAGCGGAATGCTGTCGGTGAACCGTGCGCTTCCTAACGTTTCAACTCCAGACCAAACCAAAGATCGGCGGCAGAAGAAAGGATGTCACCCCGATTGACAAGCCCGAACGGATTTCAATAGAACATAATTGTTACGTTATAACATTTTTTCTGGAGTCGCTTATGAAAACGGTCTTTTCAACCCTCATCGCTGCTGGCCTGTTTGCCGCCGTCGCCACACCCGCCTTCTCCCATGGCGCATGGATCGGCGAGCGCTGGGGAACGCTGGCGGTGATCTACGGCCACGGCCCCGCGGACGAAGCCTATGATCCGGCCAAAGTGAAATCGGTTGCGGCCGTTGGCGAAGACGGCAAAGCGCTGCCGGTCACGGTCGTGCCTGCGGACAATCACGCCACCCTGAAACTCGACGGCGAGCCGGCGCTCATCGCTCTTGAGTTCGACAACGGCTATTGGAGCGAAGGCGCCGACGGCAAATGGGTGAACAAGCCGAAGAACGAGGTGCCTGGTGCCAAGCAGGCGAGCCATTCGGTCAAATACAGCATCGCGCTGGTGCATGCGCATGGCGCACTGCCGGCCTTCCCGGCACAGCCGCTGCAGATCATCCCGCTCGACAACCCTGTTGGCCTGAAGCCGGGCGAGAAATTTCGTGTCCGCCTCCTGCTCGACGGCAAGCCGCTCGAAGGCAAGGAAATCACCCTTGACTATGCCGGGCTGCCCGATCTCGTCTCCGAAAAGACGAACGCGAATGGCGAAGCGGAAGTGACGCTGCGCAACGCCGGCGTCAACATTCTTGCCGTCAGCCACGCGATCCCGCTCGAAGGCAATGTCGCCGCCGACAAGAAAGGTTTGACGGCCACGCTGACCTTCGTCGCCGAGTCGCACGTGCACGAGTAAGCCGGCCGCCTCCCTTCATCGCCGCGCGGAAGCGATGCTCGGGTTGGGTCCGAGGTTGAGGTGGAGTTCAGAAGCATAGCCAAGGCCCGGCAGATATCCCTGCCGGGCCGTTTCCGGTCAGGCAACCCGCGCCTCGCCGCAACCGGGCACGTCTTCCAGGCGGTAGTAGACGGGAATGCCGCGTTCACGGGCGATGCGCACGTCGTTGTCGGCACCCTTGCTGTCGCCCGGCAGACGCAGCACCGCGTCGCACAGTGCCAGCAAGCGGCCGGCGACGGGATGGAAAATTTCCTCGTAGAGGTCGTCCCCGATGCGCTCGCCACCCGCCGCATTCCACACGGGCAGCGCCACCCATTCGCCGATGACAGGCACGTGCCCGGCCCGAAACAGCGCATAGGACGGCTCCTCCAGTCGCTTCAGGTTGGCGGCCATCTTGGCCGGGTCGTCTCCGGTTCCCGAGCGATAGGGCCCCGCGATCAAAATCAGCATGATCTTCTCCAAATTCTTGCACGAAATATCCAGATCATTCTGGAATATTCACGATATTTCGTGCAATATCGTGAAGAGTCAAGGAGGTATTCATGCTGACAACACAGAGACGGGCTTTGATTTCGGCACGGTTGGCGCGCGACGGCGAGATCGTCGCCAAGCGCCTGGCGGACGAACTGGACCTCTCGGAAGACACGATCCGGCGCGATCTCCGCGAGATGGCGGCGGAAGGTTTGCTGAAGCGCGTACATGGCGGCGCGCTGCCGCTGGTCCCGCCGCTACCAAACTTTACCGCACGGCAGGAGATTGCCGGCGACGTCAAACACCGGCTTGGGCGAAAGGCCGCGACGATGATCGAGGCGGGCCAGACGATCTTTCTCGACGGCGGCACGAGCAACGCGGAAATCGCGCGGGCACTGCCGCGGGAGATGCGGCTGACCGTCGTCACCCACAGCCCGACGATTGCCGCCGAGCTCGAACGCCACGAAGCCGAAGTGATCCTGATCGGTGGCCGGCTCTACAAACATTCGATGGTTGCGACGGGCGCGGCGGCGCTCACCGCCATCGCCGGCATCCGCATCGACCTGTTCTTCCTCGGCGTCACCGCCATTCATCCGGTTCACGGAGTTTCCACCGGCGACTTCGAGGAGGCGGCCGTCAAGCGCGCGATCCTCGCCCAGGCCGCCGACACCTATGTGCTTGCGACAGCGGAGAAATTCGACGCAGTTTCGCCACATCGCGTGGCCGGAATCGCCGATCTCGCCGGCTTCATCGTACCGGTGGAAATCGAGCGCCAGATGCTAACGCCCTATGACGACGCGAGCGTTGTGATGATCGGCGCCTGACGGTGCCAGCGCGCCGAGGCTGTCCGTGAGGGCTGCAGGTGAGAACCGTCGCCCGCGAACCTCAGGCGGCGAAAGCGTCCGTGACCCTGACGTCGCCGACATGGATGCCGTTCCAGTTGTACATCGAGTGATTTGCCTGCGCCATCAGGGCCGCGTGCAGGTCCGGCTCATCCCTGAAGAAGCGCGCAAGCGTTGCCGCCACCATCGCTTCGGCGGCGCGGGTCGTGCCGTCCTCGCATTTCAGCGCGATGGCGATGCCCTTTTCCGGGATGGCGGCACAGAACACGCCTTCGGCACCGGTCTTGGCGAAGATGCGGCCGGGGGCCGTTTTCATCAGCCGGGTGCAGGCGCGCTTGGTTCCGGCCACGTAGAAGGGCTCGACCATGCAGGCCTCGATCAGCCGCCTGGAGGCCCGGGCGCGTTCGGGTCCAAGACCGACGCCGGTCGCCATCTTGGCAAACCCGTGGGCCAACCCCTTGAGCGGAACGGCGTAGGTCGGGATCGAGCAGCCGTCGACCCCGCAATTGTCCGTGCCGAGGATCGCCCCGGTCAGGCTTTCCATCGTGCCGCGGATTTCCTGCTGCAGCGGATGCTCGTAGCCGACATAGCCCTTCACCTTGGTGCCTGAATGGCAGCAGGCGCAGATGAAGCCTGAGTGTTTGCCGGAGCAGTTGTTATGAAGCGCTGTCGGCGCTTCCAGGCTGCGGGCCTGGCCGATCAAGGTCTTCTGGTCGGACGACCAATGGGCGCCGCATTCGAGCGCCGAGACGTCGAGACCCGCCGCCGCGAGCATCTTTGCGGCAAGCTCCACATGCTCCGGCTCGCCGGAATGGGAGGAGCAGGCAAGCGCCAGTTCCCTGTTGCCGAAACCGTAGGCGTCGGCCGCACCGCTTTCCATCAAGGGCAGCCCTTGCATCGCCTTGCAGGCGGAGCGAGGGAAAACGGCGGTGTCAGTCTCACCGAGCGAAAAGACGGTCCGGCCATCGCCGTCGACGGCGATCACAAGTCCGCGATGGCGACTTTCGACGAGGTTTCCGCGGGTGACTTCGACGAGAACGGGATTCGACATGCCTTGCCCTCAAATTTCCGAAATTGCTCCGTGCATTTAGCAGGAATCTTAAGCCAGGAAACGGAGTTTTCATGAAATTCGCCCGCAGGCTCGCCGCCGCCTTTCTCATCATCTACCTTCTGCCGGCGCTAGCCTCGGCCGGCTGGTGGTACATGCAGGACCGGCCACAGAGCTGGCGCTCTGCCGACTGGTCCTCGGCGGGCATCCTGCCGAAGACAGCCGAGAGCCCCGATGCGGGGATCTACGTCTTTTCGGCAACGACCGGCGGCATGAAGGGCGCCGTCGCCAGCCACGCCTGGATCGTGACCAAGCAACAGGGCGCCCTCGCCTACAACCGCTACGACAAGGTCGGCTGGGGCAAGCCGATCCGCCGCAACGCCTATCCGGCCGATGCGCGCTGGTATTCGAACGAGCCGAGATTGGTTGTTTCGATCACCGGAACCGAAGCCAGCCGGCTGATCCCGAAGATCGAAGCGGCGATCGCAAGCTATCCCTATGACGCACCCGGCGGCTATCGGATCTGGCCGGGCCCGAACTCCAACACCTTCGTCGCCCACGTGCTGCGCTCCGTGCCGGAACTCGGCGCCGTGCTGCCGCCCGACGCCGTCGGCCGCGATTATCTGCCGGAGGGCAAGTTGTTCCAGATCGATGCCGATGGCCGTGACATGCACGCCACGCTCTATGGCGTCGCCGGTATCTCGGCTGGTGTTCGCAGCGGCCTCGAACTGCACTTTTTCGGCCTCGTCGCCGGATTTGATTTCGCGAAGCCCGGCATCAAGATCCCGGCGCTCGGACGCTTCGGGGTGTAAACGACGCCAGAACCGAGGCGACGAACATTCGCGGTTGAAGGCGCTCTCCCCGCATTGCATCTTCCGGCGTCGAATCAGGAGGACGCCCGATGCATGAGATTCCGATCAGAAGTTTCGCCGTTTCAGTCGTCGTACTGCGCCCCGCGGAGAACAGCTGCGAGGTTCTGCTTCTCCGCCGTACCGGCACGCTCGCCGGAACGTGGTGCCAGGTCGCCGGCGCGATCGAGGCGAACGAGACGGCCTGGCAGGCGGGCCTGCGTGAAGTCGAGGAGGAAACGGGGCTCAGACCTGATCGTTTCTATTCGGCCGACATCTGCGAGCAGTTCTATGAGGCCGATCGCAATGCGATCAGCCTGTTGCCCGTCTTCGTCGGCTTTGCGCCTGATGACGCCACGGTCCGGCTGAATGCCGAGCACAGCGACTTTCGCTGGGTGAGCTTTGACGAAGCGATCCGCATGGTGCCCTTTGCCGGGCAACGGAAAGTCTTGAAGCACATCCGGGAGGAGTTCATCGACAATGAACCGAACCCGTGGCTGCAGATCCAGGAAGCGTCACCGGCTGGCGCAGCTTGCTAGAAATGGAAAAGGGCCGCCCGAGGCGACCCTTCCCTGAGTTCTGGCCAAGTGAGTGGCCCGGGCTCTAGGCCCGAAGGAAGGCGGGGATCAAGCCGAGGGCTGCCTCGACGTGTTCACCTCTCCCATGCCCTTCACCAAGACCGAAATCTCATTAGACATTGGATCACCTTCCTTTCTGTTCGTTGCTGATGCGTTGAAGGTAAGCGATCTGTCACCGATTGCAAGGGCGACTATGGTCGAAGATCGCATTGCTTCGTCACGTCGCAGAAGCATTACGATCGTTCCGGTCACATGGACATGATGTTCGTTCCGATCACATGGACATGATGACCTTCGGGTCACATGGACATGATGATCTTGCCGATATGGTCGCCCGTCTCCATCTCGCGGTGCCCGTCGGCCACCTTGGCAAAGGGCAGCACGGAGTGGATCACCGGTGAGACCTTGCCCGCCTCGAGCAGCGGCCAGACCTTTGCCACCAGACCATCGCGGATCGCCTGCTTCTCCGCCGGCGTACGGGGACGGAGCGCCGAGCCCATCACATGCAGACGCTTTGTCAGGATCGGCGCGATGTTCGCCGCCTCGACTTTGGCGCCGCCGAGGAAGGCGATGATCGACAGGCGGCCGTCCTTCGCCAGCGAAGCGATGTTGCGGTCGAAGTAACGCCCGCCGACCATATCGAGGATGACGTCGACGCCGCGTCCATCCGTCTCTTCGATAACGACCGTTTTGAAGTCCTCTTCGCGATAGTTGATCGCGCGCTTGGCGCCGAGCGACTCGCAAGCCTGGCATTTTTCGGCGCTGCCGGCGGTGACGAAGACCTCGGCGCCGAAGGCCTTGGCAAGCTGGATCGCCGTCGTGCCGATGCCACTGGAGCCGCCATGGATGAGGATCGTTTCGCTCGCCTTCAAGCCGGCCATGTCGAAGACATTGGCCCAGACGGTGAAGAAGGTTTCGGGCAGAGCCGCCGCCTTCACCGCGTCATAGCCCTTCGGCCAGGCCAGCGCCTGGCTTGCCGGGACTGCCGCATATTCCGCATAGCCGCCGCCGTTGGCGAGCGCGCAGACTTTGTCTCCGATTTGAAATCCTTCCGCACCCGCGCCGAGCGCCACCACCTCGCCGGCCACTTCAAGGCCGAGGATCGGACTTGCACCCGGCGGTGGCGGATAGTCGCCCTTGCGCTGCAAGACATCGGGACGGTTGATGCCGGCCGCCTCCACCCGAACGAGGATGTCGCCCGGTTTGATCTCAGGCAACGGTCCCTTTTTCAGGACCATGTTTTCCGGTCCGCCTGGGGCCGGAAGATCGACGAAGTTCATTTCTGACGGAAGGGACATGGCACCACCTCATGCTGCTGATGCGCCACATCTAGCGCTGACGGCGTGCCGCGAAAAGGGTGGCGGTAGTATTGGCCGATCAGGGTTCGGCCGCCAGGAAGGACAGGATCTCGCCAGCCACCAGTGCCGGGCTTTCCCAATGAGGGTTGTGGCCATGGCCGGCCAAGCTGATCGAGCGCGCCGAGCCGATGGTTTCCGCCAGCAGCCGGCGATGCCCAGCGTCGAACAGCGGATCCTCACTGCCGCCGATCGCCAGCACCGGCAAACGCAACTGCCGCGCGGCGGCGCGAAGATCGGTCGCGGCAAGGCCATCGAGGATAGCGAGCCACGTCTGCGTCGGTATCTCTGCGGCCTCCTTGCGCATGTGCGCAAGGAACGCCGGGTCGACTGGTTGGTTGCAGGCGTGCCAGACATCGAAGAACGGGTGTTCCTGATCCAGCGGATCCTTCAACGCGCGGATCGCCCGCGCCGTTGGACTCCTCGCGTCGAGGCCCGGCTGCAGGCTGCCGGATAAAAGAACGAGGGCCCGGACCAGGTCCGGGCGAAGGGCGGCAAGCGCAATGGCGGTCATTGCCCCCATGGAATGGCCGATGACGACGATATCCCTCAGCGCCAGCCTATCGGCCAGACAAGCGAGATCCCGCGAAAAGTCGGCAACCGTTGCCCCCGGCCCCGCCTGCGACGCGCCGTGGCCGGCGAGATCCGGAATGATCAGTCGATAGCCCACGAGGTGGGGCGCGACCAGCGAGAAAGAGCGGCTATTGTCGGAATAGCCGTGGAGCAGCAACAGCGCCGGCCCCTCGCCGCGATCGACATAGGCGAACTGGCGCCCGCCGGGCAGTTCGAGCCGCCGCTTCAGCGGCGACCAATCTTGCTGGTCGATGACGATCACAGTCCGAGCGCGGCCTTGACCGCGGCAAGCCCCGGCTGCCCGTCGAAGGTCGTCACCCCGGAAAGCCAGGCGTCGAGCCGCTGCGGCTCCTGCTCGATGGCCTTCTTGCCGGCCTCCTCCGGCGCCAGCCCGTCGCTCATCAGGGAACCCATGCCGCGGTTCTCGAAGTCGATATCGAAGCTCAGATTGTTGAGGAGCCTGGCGACATTCGGGCATTCCTGCAGGTAGCCCTTGCGCACCTGGGTCGAAACGGTCGCCGCGCCAAAGTCCGGTCCATAGAACTTGTCGCCGCCGGTCAGATACTTGATCGACAGGGCCGTGTTCATCGGATGCGGCGCCCAGCCCTGAAAGACGATGAAGGACTTGTCGCGAACCCGGCGCGTGACTTCCGCCAGCATGCCTTGCTCGCTTGATTCCACCACTTCCCAGCCATCAAGCCCGAGGCCCTGGTCCTTGACGGCATCCAGCATCAGCTGGTTGGAGCCGGGCTCGATGCCGTACATCTTCTTCTCGAATTTGTCGGCAAAGGTCTTCAGGTCCGCGAAATCCCTGACGCCCGCCTCCCAGACATAATCGGGTACGGCGAACGTGTACTTGGCCCCCTTCAGATTGGTGCGGACGGTTTCGACCGAACCGTCGTCCTTGTAGGGCTTGTAATAGGAGACCATCGCCGGGTCCCAATAGCCAAGGAAGACGTCGAGATCGCCGCTGCGCAGACTGGTGTAGATGACGTCAATGCCGAGCAGCTTGCTTTCGGGTTCATAACCCAATGCCTTGAGGACTGTCAGCCCGACGCCCGTGGTGAACGCCAGATCGTTCCAACCGGGCTCGGCCAGCCGGACTTGCCGACAGGATTGCGCCTCGCCGGCCAAGGCCGGAGAGGCGACGGCGACAACGGCAATGGTGGACATCAACAGTTTCAGCTTCGGCATCGCATCCTCCAGTTTGTCCATTCGGACTAATAATTGTCCCATGGGTCAACATTTGATCTTTCCGGAAAGTTTGTCAATGTGGGAATCGTTTGGAGGCGGCTGATGCGACTGACGAGGATAAGCGAGATCAGGCGGCGCGAGCTGCGCCGCGCGGCCTTTGAGGTGCTGCAGAAAGAGGGCATGGCCGGCGCGACGCTGGAGAAGGTCGCGACACACGCCGGCGCCTCCAAGGGCATCGTGCTGCATTATTTCGCCAACAAACAGGAGCTTTTCGAACATGCCATGCGCGAGGCGAACGCCGCGCTCAAGGAAGCGGTGGTCGTTCGGCTGAACCGCGCACGCACGCCGCGCGAGCGGCTAGAGGCGATCATTGAGGCGAACTTCGAGGAGCGCTTCTTCCAGCCTTCGGTCTGCCATGCCTGGCTTTCCCTTTGTGCCGAAGTTCCGCGCGAGCCGCAGCTTGCCCGCATCCAGAAGGTGATCCACGCGCGCATGCGCTCGAACCTGCTTTCCGCGCTCGTGGACCTGTTGCCGGCAGAAGACTGCGAGACCGTGGCGCTCGGCATCACTTCATTGATCGACGGCCTTTGGCTTAGGCTCGGATTGCAATCGGAAGGGCTGACGCGCGACACGGCGCTTTCCCAGATGCGCGACTATCTCGCCCATCGCATACCCGCGACCTAAGCGAGCCCGAAGACGGGAAATCAGCCGCCGAGTGCGTCCATGACAAGACCGGCTTCGCTGGTCTTGGCGCGGGATTTGATTTCGGCAATGCGGGCGCTGACGGCCTGGGCATCGGAGAAGACGAAGCCCTCCGGCAGCCCAAGGACGGCGATCGAGCAGCGCATCAGCGCGAATTCCTTCGGCGCACCGTCACGACCATGGCCGCTGATGCGGCCCTCGGCCTGGTGCTCCGCCGAGTAGAGCTGGCGCACGTCGGAGCGGAAATCGTCCAGCAGGCGGTTCAGCACCGCCTCCAGCTCCTCGACCGAACAGCCGCTGATGCCGACGAAGAAATCATCTCCCCCGACATGGCCGAGGAACTTCTCCTCACCGATGAAGTGACGGCGCAGGAGTGCGGCAAACAGCGTGATCGCGAGATCGCCCTTCTGGAAGCCGTAGGTGTCGTTGAACGGCTTGAAGTCGTCGAAGTCGCAATAGCAGAAGTAGCGGGCCTGATCGCCGTCGAGGATCGCGTCCTGGACGTAGTCGCGGATGGCGCGGTTGCCGGGCAGGCCCGTCAGCGGGTTCTGCTCCTGCGCCATCTTGAGCTGCTTTTCGTTGATGATCTTCAGAAGCGACGAGGCCGAAAGCGTACCGGCGTAACGCATGTTCTCCGTAAGGATCAGGCAATCGCTGCCGTCCATGCCGGCGAAGATCTTCAGCATTTCATCCGCGGGCGTATCGAGATCGGCGATCGGTGCCGGGCTGACGAAATGCGAGATCCGCCGCTGGTAGATCCGGTTCTTGAGGAGATCACGGCCGAAGGGGTGATAGATCAGCTCCTTGACGTGATACTCATGCAGAATGCCGCGCGGCTCGCCATTGGCGTTCAGAACCGGGAAGAAGCCCTGGCGCGGGTTTCGCCGGAAGAGATCGAAGACGGAATCGAGTTCATCGCTTTCGCGCACCGTCGGCAGTTGCTCGATCTGCTTGCGGATCAGGATACTGTCGAGCGAGGACGAGGGTCGCCTCACGCTGACGCTCTGATCGAGATGCGGATAGGCGGGCAGAAGCTCGCTGAGATGGGTGGTCGGCCGGGCGACGTAATAGCCCTGCACGAGATCGCAGCCGAGGTCGCGGCAGGTGAGGAACTCCGCCTCCGTCTCGACGCCCTCGGCGATGACCCGCGTACCAAGCACATGCGCGGTGTTGACGGTGTGGCGCACGAGGTGGCGCTTGCGGGCGTCAGCCTCGATGCCGGAGATGAAGTGCCTGTCGATCTTCACGTAATCGACCGGCTGGTCGCAGAGCAGCTTCAGCCCGTTGAAGCCAGCCCCGAAATCGTCAATGGCGAGCTTGAAGCCGGCGAGCCGGAGATCGCGCACGAGCGCGGAGAAGTCCGGCATCTTGCCGCTGTCGAAACGCTCGGAAAGCTCGAAGCAGAGCGACGAAGGGGCGATACCGGCGCGCTTCAGATGGTTGACGAGGCGCTCGACGATTTCGCCCTCGCCGCCGACGAGGCGCGAGTCGAAATTCAGAAACAGGGTGCGGGCGGAATGATCGGGCAGCGTCGCGAAGCCGGCGACGGCGCGGCTGTTGATCATGTGCTCCAGCGCCAGCAATTGCCCGGCTTCTTCCGCCTTGTCGAGCAGTTCCAGCGGCGAGGCAAAGCCCAGTTTCTGGAAGCCGCGCATCAGCGATTCGTAACCGAAGACGGTGCCGGTCGCCGCTTCGGCGATCGGCTGGAAGGCACTCTCGATCACCAGCTTGGCGAGCGTGACGATCTGGTCGTCGCCGAACCGGCGCAACGAGAGGATTTCGGCGGGGGCGGCGGACATGCCGGGCTCCAGAGACAGGGGAACGGACGATCGGACGCCGGCAGCATGGCCGCCAACTATCAACGAAGTCTTTCCCCATTATGAAGCTTTGATGAAAGCTATATGACAGTCGCTACCGCCCTTGATCTACTGCAAACATTCTAATGAAATCAGTAGTTTCATGAGCGATTGCTGCGGTTGCCCGGGCGCCGATAACGGCCGCTTTCGTACGGCCGGGCACCCAGCTCGGAACCCCACAGGAAGGGGGCGGTTATCCCTTCGCCAGCACGCCGAAGGCGATCAGCGACAGGCCCTGCATCACCAGGTCGACGGCGAGGAAAAGGCCGAGGATCCAGAGACTGTTGACCGGCCAGCCGGCGGCGATGATGAGGCCGGCGGCAAGCGTGACCAGACCGCCGAGTGCCACCCATCCCCAGCCTTGTACTGGCCTGAGCTTGAGACCGACCCAGATGCGGAAGCAGCCGGCGACGATGAGGGCGATCGCCATCACGAAGGTCAGGAAGGACGAGGCAAGCAAGGGATTGATGAAGGCAAACAGGCCGGCGATCGTATAACAGGCGCCGCTGAGCCCCCAGTAAAGTACGCTGTCCCAGCCCTTGACCTGGAAGGCGTGGGCGAGATTGAAAAGCCCGCCGACCAGCATGATGATCCCGACATAATAGACCGAAGCGACCGTGGCCATCAGCAGATTGCCGAAGGCAAGGCCACCGCACATGATGAGCAGCACGCCGAGTGCTACGAACCACCCCCATTTGCGGGCAACCGCCGTCTTGTCGGCGTGATCGAATGCATGGGTCATTTCAACCTCCAGTCCTTCAGATCGCGGGATCGCTACCGGGAGGATTGAGCCGGATTTCTTCGAAAAAGGGAAGCGAAAACACCGAAGATTTTTATTGATTGATGAGTCAATCAAAAATAAACTGACCTCCGTCAAGGGAGAGACGGATGCCAAAGGTCGGAATGGAGCCAGTGCGCCGCAAGGCGCTGGTGGACGCAGCACTTCGCGTGATCGGCGACCAGGGCACGCTGACCGTCACCATGTCCGAGATCGCCCGCCACGCCGGCGTCTCCCCTGCCCTTGCCCACCACTATTTCGGCAGCAAGGAACAATTGCTGATCGAGACGATCCGCAGCCTGCTACGGCAGTTGCGCGACGACACGGTGACGGCGCTTCGCACGGTGGCAGGCCCACGCGAAAGGCTGAGCGCCTTGATCCGCGTCTCCTTCCAGGCAAGCCAGTTCGCCCCAGATACGATTGCCGCATGGCTCGCCTTCTATTCGGAGGCGCAACGGTCTGAGGAGGTGCGGCGGCTGCTCGTGGTCTATGCCCGGCGCCTGCGGTCCAATCTGCTGGCGAGCCTCAAGACGCTTTGTGCCGATGATGACGCGGAACGCATTGCCGAAGGCGCAGCTGCGATGATCGACGGGCTCTATATCCGCCAGAGTCTGCGTTCCGCGCCGATAAGCATCGAGGCTTCGATCGCGCTCACCGAAGACTATGTCACCTCGCACATCGATCGGCTCACATACCAGGGAACGGCCGCATGACCGCAAGACCGAACATCCTTATCATCATGGTCGACCAGCTGAACGGAAAGTTCTTTCCGGACGGACCGGCCGCGTTCCTGCATGCACCGCACCTGAAGGCACTCGCCGCCCGCTCGGCCCGGTTCCGCAACAATTACACCTCGTCGCCGCTCTGCGCCCCTGCCCGCGCCTCCTTCATGGCCGGCCAGTTGCCGAGCCGCACCCGCGTCTACGACAACGCCGCCGAGTACCAGTCCTCGATCCCGACCTATGCACACCACCTGCGCCGCGCCGGCTACTACACGGCGCTGTCGGGCAAGATGCATTTCGTCGGCCCGGACCAGCTGCACGGCTTCGAGGAACGGCTGACGACCGACATCTACCCGGCCGATTTCGGCTGGACGCCAGACTATCGCAAGCCCGGCGAGCGCATCGACTGGTGGTACCACAATCTCGGCTCGGTCACCGGCGCCGGCGTCGCCGAGATCACCAACCAGATGGAATATGACGACGAGGTCGCCTTCCTCGCCAACCAAAAACTCTACCAGCTTTCGCGCGAAAACGACGATGCGACGCGCCGTCCCTGGTGCCTGACCGTCTCCTTCACCCACCCGCACGACCCCTATGTGGCGCGCAAGAAATTCTGGGATCTCTACGAGGATTGCGAGCATCTGCTGCCCGAGATCGGCATGCTGGCGGAGGACCAGCAGGACCCGCATTCCAAGCGCATCATGCATTCCTGCGACTATGTCAATTTCGAACTGACGGAAGACAATATCCGCCGGTCGCGCCAGGCCTACTTCGCCAATATCTCCTATCTCGACGAGAAGGTCGGAGAGCTCATCGACACGCTGACGCGCACCCGCATGCTCGACGACACGCTGATCCTTTTCTGCTCGGATCACGGCGACATGCTCGGCGAGCGCGGCCTGTGGTTCAAGATGAATTTCTTCGAAGGTTCAGCCCGCGTGCCGCTGATGGTCGCAGGCCCCGGTGTGACGCCGGGTCTGCACTTGGCCCCGACCTCCAATCTCGACGTGACGCCGACGCTTGCCGATCTCGCCGGCATATCCATGGACGAGGTGAAGCCGTGGACCGACGGCATCAGTCTCGTGCCCATGATCAACGGTGAGGAGCGCTCAGAGCCGGTGCTGATGGAATATGCGGCGGAAGCTTCTTACGCCCCGCTCGTCGCCATCCGCGAGGGCAAGTGGAAATACATCCACTGCGCGCTCGATCCGGATCAGCTCTACGATCTCGACGCCGACCCGCTGGAACTGAAGAATCTGGCGGCCCATCCGGAAACGCCGGTGCAGGCGGCAACGCTGCAGGCCTTCCGCGAGATGTGCGCTGCTCATTGGGACATGGAGGCTTTCGACGCGGCCGTGCGCGAAAGCCAGGCGCGGCGCTGGGTGGTCTACGAGGCGCTCAGGAACGGCGCCTACTACCCCTGGGATCACCAGCCGCTGCAGAAAGCATCCGAGCGCTACATGCGCAACCATATGAACCTCGACAATCTCGAGGAATCCAAACGCTATCCGCGAGGAGAATGAGATGAAAGCCCAACCGCAAGCCTCGCACTTCATCGACGGCGAATATGTCGAGGACATCGAAGGCACCGTCATCGAGAGCATCTATCCGGCAACCGGCGAAGTGATCGCGCGCTTGCACGCGGCAACGCCCGCCATCGTCGAAAAGGCGATCGCCGCGGCCAAGCGCGCCCAGCCGGAATGGGCGGCGATGAGCCCGACGGCCCGCGGCCGCATCCTGAAGCGTGCTGCCGAGATCATGCGCGAGCGCAACCGCGAGCTCTCCGAACTCGAGACACTCGACACCGGCAAGCCGATCCAGGAGACGATCGTCGCCGATCCGACGTCCGGTGCCGACAGTTTCGAATTCTTCGGTGGCGTCATCGCCACGGCGCTCAACGGCGACTACATCCCGCTCGGCGGCGATTTTGCCTATACCAAGCGCGTGGCCCTCGGCGTCTGCGTCGGTATCGGCGCCTGGAACTATCCGCAGCAGATCGCCTGCTGGAAGGGTGCGCCAGCGCTTGCCGCCGGCAATGCCATGGTCTTCAAGCCGTCGGAGAACACGCCGCTCGGCGCGCTGAAGATCGCCGAGATCCTGGTCGAGGCCGGCCTGCCGAAGGGCCTCTACAACGTCATCCAGGGCGACCGCACGACCGGTCCGCTGCTCGTCAACCATCCCGATGTCGCCAAGGTGTCGCTGACCGGCTCGGTCCCGACGGGCAAGAAGGTGGCGGGTGCGGCGGCGGCCGAACTCAAGCACGTCACCATGGAGCTTGGCGGTAAGTCGCCGCTGATCGTCTTCGACGATGCCGACCTCGAGAGCGCCATCGGCGGTGCCATGCTCGGCAACTTCTATTCGACCGGCCAGGTCTGCTCGAACGGCACCCGCGTCTTCGTGCACAAGGGCATCAAGGAGCAGTTCCTGGCGCGGCTGAAGGCCCGCACCGAGGCGATCGTCATCGGCGACCCGATGGACGAGGCGACGCAGCTCGGCCCCATGGTCTCGATGCCGCAGCGCGACAAGGTCTTCTCTTATATCGAAAAGGGCAAGGCCGAAGGTGCGCGGCTTTTGACCGGCGGCGGCATTCCGAATGCCGTCAACGCAGAAGGCACCTATATCCAGCCGACGGTTTTTGCCGACGTCACCGACGACATGACGATCGCGCGCGAAGAGATCTTCGGGCCGGTCATGTGCGTGCTCGATTTCGACGATGAGGCCGAGGTGATCGCTCGGGCCAATGCCACCGAATTCGGCCTTTCCGCCGGCGTCTTCACCGCCGATATCACCCGCGCGCACCGCGTGGTCGATCAGTTGGAAGCCGGGACGCTGTGGATCAACACGTACAATCTCTGCCCGGTGGAGATCCCCTTCGGCGGCTCAAAGCAGTCTGGCTTCGGCCGCGAGAATTCGGTCGCCGCGCTCAACCACTACAGCGAATTGAAGACCGTCTATGTCGGCATGGGGCCGGTACAGGCGCCGTATTGAGAATTGGGGCCCCTCCATCGAGAGGCGGCTCCACCTCCCTCATCCTCGGGCGAGCGAAGCGAGTTCCGGGGATCCAGCAGCGCCACGTCTGTGGCGCACAAGAGTCTTCAAGCGACAGACGTCGCTTGGCTGGATTCCTGTGACAAGCACAGGAATGAGGGGTGAAAGCGCCAGATAGGTCGAACGCGAGACGCTAGAAGAAAGACCACGCTTATGCAGGCAGATTACATCATCATCGGCTCCGGCTCCGCCGGTTCGGCGCTCGCCTACCGCTTGTCCGAAGACGGCAAGAACACGGTGCTGGTGCTGGAATATGGCGGCTCGGATATCGGCCCCTTCATCCAGATGCCGGCGGCCCTTGCCTGGCCGATGAGCATGAAGCGCTACAACTGGGGCTATCTCTCCGAACCGGAACCGAATCTTAACAACCGGCGCATCACCGCGCCGCGCGGCAAGGTGATCGGCGGCTCCTCCTCGATCAACGGTCTCGTCTATGTGCGCGGCCATGCGGAAGACTACAACCGCTGGGACGAGCTCGGCGCACGCGGCTGGGCCTATGCGGACGTGCTCCCCTATTTCAAGCGCATGGAAAATTCGCATGGCGGGGAAGCCGGCTGGCGCGGCACCGACGGGCCGCTGCACGTCAAGCGCGGCCCGGTCCACAACCCGCTGTTCCACGCCTTCATCGAAGCGGGCCAACAGGCCGGTTTCGAACTCACCGACGATTACAACGGCTCGAAGCAGGAAGGCTTCGGGCTGATGGAGCAGACCGTCTGGCAGGGCCGGCGCTGGTCGGCGGCGAACGCCTACCTGAAGCCGGCAATGAAACGGCAAAACGTCTCGCTCGTGCGCTGCTTCGCCCGCCGCATCGTCATCGAGAACGGTCGCGCGACCGGGGTCGAGATCGAGCGCGGCGGCAAGATCGAGATCGTCAAGGCGAACCGTGAGGTGATCGTCTCGGCGTCATCGTTCAATTCGCCGAAACTGCTGATGCTCTCGGGCGTTGGTCCGGCACAGCACCTCAAGGACATGGGTATCGAGGTGAAGGTCGACCGGCCCGGCGTCGGCCAGAACCTGCAGGACCATATGGAATTCTATTTCCAGCAGATTTCGACCAAGCCGGTCTCGCTCTATTCCTGGCTGCCCTGGTTCTGGCAGGGCGTTGCCGGCGCGCAATGGCTGTTCTTCAAGAAGGGCCTCGGCATCTCCAACCAGTTCGAGGCCTGCGCCTTCCTGCGCTCCGCACCCGGCGTCAAACAGCCGGATATCCAGTACCACTTCCTGCCGGTGGCGATCAGCTATGACGGCAAGGCGGCGGCCAACACCCACGGCTTCCAGGTGCACGTCGGCTACAATCTTTCCAAGTCCCGCGGCAACGTCACGCTGCGCTCCTCCGATCCGATGGCCGATCCTGTCATCCGCTTCAACTATATGAGCCACCCGGAGGACTGGGAGAAGTTCCGCCACTGCGTGCGCCTCACCCGCGAGATCTTCGGCCAGAAGGCCTTCGATCACTATCGCGGCCCGGAGATCCAGCCGGGCGAGAAGGTGCAGTCGGACGAGCAGATCGACGACTTCCTGCGCGAGCACCTGGAAAGCGCCTATCACCCTTGCGGCACCTGCAAGATGGGCGCCAAGGACGATCCGATGGCGGTTGTCGATCCGGAAACCCGCGTCATCGGCGTCGATGGCCTGCGCGTCGCCGACAGCTCGATCTTCCCGCATGTGACCTACGGCAACCTCAACAGCCCGTCGATCATGACCGGCGAGAAGGCAGCCGACCACATTCTCGGCAAGCAGCCGCTGGCGCGCTCCAACCAGGAGCCGTGGATCAACCCGCGCTGGGAGGTCAGCGACCGATAAGGATCGCGTGCACCAGAGCGNNNNCGCTCTAGCACTTTGATTCTAGAGCATCTTATCCGCTTTCAGTGATTCCACTTGAAAGCGGGATGCTCTAGGCGGCACTTTTTCCTCGCATTCGACAGCCGCAATGTCTGCGGCATGTCACGTTCGCCGACGCTATCTCGTCCTATCTTCTCGAGTGCCCGAGAAGAAGGAGACGAACATGACACCGAGGCTGGACCTGCTTGCCGTTACTCCAGCGGCAATGACATCATGGCTGCTCGTGCCTGCCGGCCATGCCATAGCCGATTGCCCCGAACGGCGATGGGGGGCGTGATGACCGACGAAGACGTCAGAACGATCTTCGAGCCGCTGCGTCCCCGACTGATCCGCATCGCCTATCGGATGCTGGGTTCGGTCAGCGAAGCCGAGGATGTCGTCCAGGAGGCATTCCTGCGCTGGCTCGACGCCGACCGCACCGCCGTCAAGGATTCGTCAGCCTTCCTGCGCCGCATCGTGACGCGACTTTGCCTCGATCAGTTGAAGTCGGCGCGGCACCGACGCGAGACCTATGTCGGACCATGGCTGCCGGAACCGGTCGTCGAGGAAAACGACGACCTCGACGACATCACCTTGCCACTGATGATGGCGCTGGAGCGCCTGTCGCCGCTCGAACGGGCCGCGTTTCTATTGCACGATGTCTTCGGCGTCAGCTTCGATGAAATCGGCGAGACGCTCAGCCGCAAACCGGCGACCTGCCGTCAACTTGCCAGCCGCGCCCGCGTCAATATCCGCAGCGCTCGTCGCCGCTTTGTCATGCCCCGGGAACAGGGCCTCGAAATCGCCTGCGCTTTCTTCGCGGCTTCGCGTAGCGGCGACATGCAGCAGCTTCGGTCGCTGCTCGCAACGGAGGCGATCGTCTATGCCGACGGCGGCGGCAAGACAGTGGCGCCGAGACGGCCAATCGTGGGCTTCGACAAGGTCATGAAACTCCACGCGTCGCTGGCTCTGATCTTTGCAGAGACGATGTCGCGGCTCGTGCGCTACGACTTCATCAACGGGCTACCCGGTTTCATCACCCTCGAAGACGGCGAGATCCTGCAGACAACCGCCCTTGAGATCGAACAGGACCGGATCACCGCCATCTATGTCACGCGTAATCCGGAGAAGCTCAAACATCTCCCGGGGACGCTGAGGCAGTTCGATGGTCACGCCATTCATTGAACGACAGTGACTGCGTCCTGACGATCGCACGCGGTCGCTGCTGCATGTTTCCTTAAATCGTAGCCGATTTAAGGACAAAAACTTGCAGCAAGGCAAAGTGCTACAGCGACCTTTGCGCGTCTCATAAGAAGCGCGGCACTGTAGAGCCCACCGCCCCATCAACCGATCCTGACCAGCGTTGCCTTCAACGTGCAACGCGCCGCCGGCGCGCGTCTTCGCTCGCGCGCTGCAGATCCATCACCCAAAACCAATGGAGACCAAACCATGAGCAACATATGCATCGCCGTTATCTATCACAGCGGCTACGGCCACACCGCACGTCAGGCGGAAGCCGTCAAAGCCGGAATCGAGCGGGTCGACGGCACGCAATGCCTGCTCTTGACCGTCGACGAAGCACCGGACCGGTGGAACGATCTGCTCTCGGCTGAGGCGATCATCTTCGGCACGCCAACCTATGTCGGGGGTCCATCAGCCGCGTTCAAATCTTTCCAGGAGGCAAGTTCGAACGCGGTGATGGCCAAAGGCTATCTCTGGAAAGACAAGATTGCCGCTGGCTTCACCAATTCGGGAACCGCTTCCGGCGACAAGCTCGCGACGCTGATGCAACTTGCACTCTTTGCTGCCCAGCACGGCATGCACTGGATCAACCTCGATCTGCCGCCGGCCAACCACTCGACCACAGGATCTTCTGACGATCTCAACCGGTTAGGCTTCTGGCTGGGTGCTGGGGCGCAGTCGAATGTCGACCAGGGGGCCGATCTTGCGCCGCCGCAATCCGATCTCGCCACCGCAACGCATCTCGGGCAACGGGTGGCCGAAGCGACGCTGCAGTTCGTGCGCGGCAGAGCGCTCAAGCAGGAGCCAGCCCTCCCCGCGTGGAAAACGGCCAACGACCGATAGAACCAGCATCAGAGAAAGCCGATCCAGCGCCCAGCCAGGAGCGCTGCCGGCCACACCGTCAGCGAGACGGCTGCCGGGATGCGAAGACGCCATGAGACCGGGCCGCCATTTACGGCGGCCCGCCAGGCGCCGCCCATATGCACACTGACAGCGTTGACGGCACCGATCCCCAGCAGAGCGATCTTTGCGAGAAAGGCAGCATTCGTGACATAGGCCGCCGGGCGCACGCTGAAGAGGCATAAGCCAGTGGTGATCGCCAATGCTAAGCCAACTGCCGCCGCACGCGACAGAAACGGTCCGAGCACTTCAAGTGAGGTGTTGCCGAAGAAACCGAGCAACCGTAAATCCAACGGCACGATGGCGCCCATCAGCAGCCCGATCGCGAGAATGTGGGCCGCATTGACCAAGAGATAGAGAAGCGCCGAACGCCTGAGCGCAGCGCCGACCGGCCAGCCGGCGATCCATTCGACAAGCTCCGCCCCACTCATCCACCGGCCCGGATGCGTTCCGGATAGATGTCATAGGTCTTGCCGGAGACCGTGATGCGCACCGCCTTCATGCGCTTTTCGTTCGGGTCGAGCGAGCGGTTGCCGAGAACGACGACGGCGTCACCGGCCTTGGCTGATCCCTCCACAAAGCCGGAGCGCTCCGTCTGCCGGGGATTGCCGAGTTCGACGTGCCACATGCCATCCGCGGTCGTTTCCACCTGCAAGGTCGGATGCGGCGGCGCCATCGATATTTCGCGGATGATGCCCTTGAGCTCGATTTGGTCGGCCTCGGCCCAGGACCATCCGTGATGGGCATAGGCGCCGGTGACCAGAAGCGCCGTCAGGACACCCGCTGCAACGCCACGGCGTGAAATGGCTTTCAACATGTGCGTGCTCCTTCGCCTGTTTCGGAGAGGCGGCAGCTTGAACCCGAAGAACGATTTGCGAAAGGATGTGGTCTTCAACACTTCTTGAGCATCGCCAACCGCCTCCTGTGGTTGCGATGACCATGGGTTGCGCGAGCTTTGTTCAACACCTTAAAATTTAGCCATTCTTAATCTCCGGTTGTTATGTCTAGATAAGACGGAGTGAACGCTGGGCGAACGTGCCATGAGGGCAGTTTCGCCGCGTAGTAACGCGTGCTCCATCCCCATCATCGTCATTACTCCCTGCCAAGGCGAGCTCGCTTCCCGATGACCATGCGGCCTTGTCCGCGGTCACCGGCCGAGGATGATTTGCCTTGCGGGCAACCGAGGAGCGTTTTTCATGACAATCAAAGCACGCCTGCTCGTGTGCTTGTCCCTGCTCGCCGTCGCCATGCTGGTCATGATCGTCACGGCTTTCAATGCGATGACATCGATCTCCAAGCGCACCGAATCGATCGTCGCCGACCGGCTGTTGCCGGTGGCGCAGCTCGATACCGTCGCCGACATGTACGCCGTCGAAATCGTCGATACGACCCACAAGATGCGAAGCGGCGCGCTTGGGTGGGCTGACGGCAAGGAGAAGATCAACGCGGCGCTTGCCACCATCGACGAACAATGGCGCGCCTATGAAGCAACGAGACTGACGCCTGAGGAAAAGAAGCTTGCGAAGACCTTCGACGCAGCCCGCGTCGGCAGCGAGCAGGCGGTCAGGGACATGCTCGAGATCATCGATCGACAGGACATCGCCGAGTTCGGCCGGTTTATCGACAGCCGCCTTTACGCGGCCATCGATCCGCTGGCCGAACCGATCGGCGCCCTGGTCAAGCTCCAGCTCGCGGAAGCCGACCAGGAGCTGGAGGCGGCCAAGGTGGAAAAGGACACCCTGACACGCTGGCAGGTCATGATCGCCGCCTTTGCCATCGCGCTTCTCGGGGCAACAGTCTGGTTCGTGGCCGCCGGTCTCTTTCGGCCGCTGACGCAGCTGTGCGAGGCCATGCGGCAGCTTGCAGCCGGCAACCTCAAGGCCACGATCTTCGGCGAAGGCCGCCGTGACGAGATCGGCCAGATGGCGGGTGCCGTCGCTGTCTTCCGCGACAATGCGCTCGAACGCCAGCGGCTCGAGCAGGAAGCGGAGGCGGGTCGAACACTTTCCGAACGCGAGCGCGAGCAGCGCGAGGCGCAGAAGGTCAAGGAAGCTGCCGAGATCCAGACCGCGGTCAATGCGCTCGGCTTCGGTCTCGACCGGCTGGCGGAAGGCGACCTCACCTATCGCATCGACACGCCGCTTGCCGAACGGCTCGACACGCTACGCACGAACTTCAACAGCTCCGTCACCAATCTCGAAGATGCGCTGCGCTCAGTCGGCGAGAACGCCCGCAGCATCAATGCCGGCGCCAGCGAAATCCGCTCTGCGGCCGGTGACCTTTCCAAGCGCACAGAACAGCAGGCGGCTTCGGTCGAGGAAACGGCGGCTGCACTGGACCAGATCGCGACCACCGTGGCGGATGCCAGCCGGCGTGCGGAGGAGGCAGGCACCTTGGTGACGCGCACCCGCGGTGCAGCAGAGAAGTCCGGCGAGATCGTCGGCAACGCCGTCACCGCGATGAGTGGCATCGAAGCCTCGTCGCGGGAAATCTCCAGCATCATCGGCGTCATCGACGACATCGCCTTTCAGACGAACCTCCTGGCGCTGAATGCCGGCGTCGAGGCGGCCCGCGCCGGCGAGGCCGGCAAGGGCTTTGCCGTCGTCGCCCAGGAGGTGCGCGAGCTCGCCCAGCGCTCGGCGCAGGCCGCCAAGGAGATCAAGGTGCTGATCGCCACATCTGGCCAGCAGGTCAAATCCGGCGTCACGCTGGTGCGCGAAACCGGCACGGCGCTCGAAAGCATCATCACCGAGGTCAAGGAGATCAGCAGCCACGTGACGGCGATCGTCGAAAGCGCCCGCGAACAGGCCGCCGGCATCCAGCAGATCAACACGGCGGTGAACGCGATCGATCAGGGAACGCAGCAGAACGCGGCAATGGTGGAGCAATCGACCGCCGCGAGCCATAGCCTCGCCCGCGAGGCCGGCGCGCTCAACGATCTGCTGATGCGCTTCAAGACGGGCAACGGCCAAGCGGCGGCACCACGCCTCGTGACGAGCGAGATTGCTGCCCCTTCGCCCGCACGCGCCCTGGGCCGCAAACTCGCCACGGCCTATCGCAGTGCCCCGCAGGCACAGGAGGCCGGCTGGGCAGCGTTCTGACGGTCTGGCTCTCCCCTTGGCAGGAGGCGCGGGCCCGCAAGGTTCGCGCCTCCTCTTCAAGGGTTGCCGTCGTAGCCATACAGTACAAAATCTAGTAAATTACTAGTCTATATTCGGTTTTTCGCTGCCTTTCGTTCTGAGAGGCAGATTTGCTCCAAACAAACAGCATTAGAAACCGCTATTTCTGTCCATTGTCGCATTGGGCTGCGATATTCCGACCAAGTTGGAACAGGACGCAGCCATGACCACGTCATCCCTCGAAACCACCGCCAAGGCACTGAACGAGACGCTCGAAGGCCTGGATCTCGCCGGTCGGCTGGCGCTTGTCGCAAGCCTTGAAGGGCAGGCCGTCTTCACGACCTCGCTCGGTATCGAGGATCAGGTGATTACCGCGGCCATCGGCGAGAACAAGCTGTCCATCAATGTCGCGACACTGGAGACCGGGCGCCTGTTCAACGAGACGGTCGCCCTTATCGAAAAGACCGAAGAAACCTACGGGATCCTGATCAAGCGCTACCATCCGGAACAGGCCGACATCGACGCCTATGCGGCGCGCTATGGCCTCAACGGCTTTTACGAGAGCGTCGAGGCCCGGCATGCCTGTTGTGACGTGCGCAAGCTGAAGCCGCTTGCGCGCGCGCTCGAAGGGGCAACCTTCTGGGTCACCGGCCTGCGTCGGGGCCAGTCGGGCAATCGCGCATCGACCCCGTTCGCGGAAGCTGATGCCGAACGTGGCCTCATCAAGATCAACCCGCTGGCGGACTGGGACATCGAGACCATCCGTGCTTACGTCGCCGCCAATGCCGTTCCGGTCAACCCGCTGCACGCCCGCGGCTATCCGTCGATCGGCTGCGAGCCCTGCACCCGCGCCATCAAGCCCGGCGAGCCGGAGCGCGCCGGCCGCTGGTGGTGGGAAAACGACGAGAAGCGCGAATGTGGTCTGCACGTTCCGGAAGCTGCCGCCAGTTCCATCATCCCGAATTCGAGCAGCGCCGCCTGAGGCTGGCGCGCTCGTCTGAAGACAAATCCTCCCGGAGACTGAAATGCCCCATATCCATCCGGAAACGGAACTGCACAATCCGCAGAGCGCCAAGCCGCCGCTCGATCCGCATCTGAAGGCACTCGAGAACGAAGCAATCCACATCTTCCGCGAGGTGGCCGCCGAGTTCGAACGCCCGGTCATGCTCTATTCGATCGGCAAGGACTCCTCGGTGCTGCTGCACCTCGCCCGTAAGGCCTTCTATCCCGGCCGCGTGCCCTTCCCGCTGTTGCACGTCAACACCGGCTGGAAGTTCGCCGAGATGATCGCGTTTCGCAACGAGACCGTCGAGCGTTACGACCTCGACCTGATCGAGCACATCAACCCGCGCGGTGCAGCCGAGAACGTCACGCCCTTCAGCCACGGTTCGGCGCTCTATACCGACATCATGAAGACCGAGGCGCTGCGCCAGGCGCTCGACGCCGGCCAGTTCGACGCGGCTTTCGGCGGCGCGCGGCGCGACGAGGAAGCAAGCCGTGCCAAGGAACGCATCTACTCCTTCCGCACGCCGGATCATCGCTGGGATCCGCGCAACCAGCGTCCGGAACTCTGGAACGTCTATAACGGCATGATCCGCAAGGGCGAAAGCGTGCGGGCGTTCCCGCTCTCAAACTGGACCGAAGTCGACATCTGGCGCTACATCCAGGCAGAAGAGATCCCGATCGTGCCGCTCTACTTCGCTGAGAAGCGCCCGATCGTCGAACGCGACGGCATGATGATCCTGGCCGAAGACCCGCGCCTCGAACTGCTGCCAGGCGAAACCAAGCGCGAGGAAGTGATCCGCTTCCGCACCCTCGGCTGCTTCCCGCTGACCGGCGCCATCCGCTCCAGCGCGACGACGCTCGACGACATCATTTCCGAACTCGAAACCGCGACCGTATCCGAACGCCAGGGCCGCGCCATCGACCGCGACCAGTCCGGCTCGATGGAAAAGAAAAAACGCGAAGGATATTTCTGATGACTGCTCCCGCAACCGCGAATGCCGTTGAGCACGTTGCTGCCGGCGAGGTTCTGGCCTTTCCGGCGCAGGAGCCGGCGCGCGCCGCGCGTGACAGCCGCCCGCTTCGCCTCATCACCTGCGGCTCGGTCGATGACGGCAAGTCGACGCTGATCGGTCGCCTGCTCTGGGACACCAAGGCGGTCAAGGAAGACCAGGCCGCGACGCTTCAGCGCGATTCCAACGGCAAGCAGAACGATCTCGGCCTGCCCGACTTTGCGCTGCTCCTCGACGGCCTGCAGGCCGAGCGCGAACAGGGCATCACCATCGATGTCGCCTATCGCTATTTCTCGACCGACAAGCGCTCCTTCATCGTCGCCGACACGCCCGGCCACGAGCAATATACCCGCAACATGGCAACGGGCGCCTCGACCGCCGACCTCGCCGTGCTGCTGGTCGACGCCCGCGTCGGCCTGCTCGAGCAGACCCGCCGGCATGCGACGATCGCAACGCTGATGGGCATCAAGCAGTTCGTACTGGCGGTCAACAAGATCGACCTGACCGACTACGATCGCGCCCGCTTCGAAGAAATCAACCACGAGTTCCGGGAACTGGCATTGTCGCTTGGCGTGCGCCAGGTCACAGCTATTCCCGTCTCGGCTCTGAAGGGCGAGAACGTCGTCTACGACGGCCGCGCCTCCATGCCCTGGTATGACGGCCCGACGCTGATCGAGGTGCTGGAACTGGCAACCACCCGTTCGGCCCAGACCGTCGGCTTCCGCCTGCCGGTACAGCGCGTCTCGCGGCCCGGCGAAAGCTTCCGCGGCTATCAGGGCACGGTTGCCGGTGGCTCGGTGAAGCCGGGCGACAGTGTCGTCATCCTGCCCTCCGGCATGGTGGCCAACGTCACCAAGATCGTCACCTTCGACCTCGTGCGCAACGCCGCCGTCGCCGGCGACGCGATCACGCTGGTGCTCGACCGCCAGGTGGACGTGTCGCGCGGCGACATGATCGTGGCGATCGACAGCCAGCCGCTGACAGGCCTTGCCTTCGATGCCCAGCTCGTTGCCCTACAGCCGGAAGGCATCCAGCCGGGCAAGCGCTACTGGCTGAAGAGCGGCAGCCGCCGCCAGCGCGTCCAGATCCAGCCGGCAAGCCAGCTCGACCTTAAGACCGGCAAGTGGAACCATGCCGAGCAGCTGCCGATGAACGCCATCGGCAAGGTGCATCTCGCATTCGACGAGCAGGCGATCTTCGACACCTACGAGCAGAACCGCTTCACCGGCGCCTTCATCCTGATCGATCCGGACACCAACAACACGGTGGCTGGCGGCATGATCACGGCCAAGCGCTCGGCACTCGGCGGCATCCACACGGAAGACGCCCGCGTCATCCTCTCGCTGCCGGCGGACCTCGCCGACCAGTTGATGGCGACCGAACTCTTCGCGGGCCGCCGCGAGGAGGCCGAAATCCGACGCGTCAGCGCCGGCAAGGCGGTCGAGATCATCGACGATATCGACGGCTGATCGAAAGCCGCAGCACACACAAAAAAGGGGCCCCGAACAAGGCCCCTTTTTCGTTGCTGATACCGCGGTTGCTATCGGTCGATTTGGGCCTTTTCAAACAAGTCCGTCGCCCTATCTCCCTGGCGCATGGGAGAAGCACCATGAAAACGGAACATCAAGGCGAGGATGCGAGGCAAAAAGGTTTTCGTGGGCGCATGGTATCGATCGAAGCATTTGCCCGGAAATATCGGCTCGATGCGGAGGAAGCCGAGCGACTGGAGAACCAGTTCGGTCCGGTCGCCGGCGAAATAGACCTGCTGCAGGCGGCCAGGCGCAACGGCATGCCGGAGGAGTGAACTCCTGCCGGCATTCATTCATCAAAGCTGCTGCTCGATCGCCGGGAGAACCATCGTCAACGGCGCCGGTTCGGCGTGCTGCCAAAGCTGATAGCCTACGACGCTGCCAAGTATGGCGGTCCATATGGCGATCTCGCGAAAGGTGAATATCGGTTCCTTCAACATCTGAGCCTCTCGGGCAAGAACAAGTGTTGACGGAAATATCGCCCTGATTGTTCACGCTGATAAGACATCATTCCGTGAACACGTCGTTTCAAAGTGAACAATAAAGCCGCGCATTGCTGGTGCAAGAGTGATCCGCCGCGGTTGGATCCGCTCCCTGCGGGAGGCTCTGCGACGCCCTGAAGCCGCCACCGTCCCAAAACGGGACAGGGCTGGCAATCGCTTCACCTTGACCCGAAATCGCACAGATCACACCTTTTCATTCGTCTTCGCATTCGTAAGTTGGCGCGTCGATCATGAGGATCGATAGGGCTGTTTCACCGTTCCTGGACGTTGTGGGACAGTCCGCCTGACCGTGGACCGGCAGCAAGGTTCCTGCCCGGCATAGGCACTCTTCCCTGGCCTCTCCCCCGCCACAGCGCCCCATGTATGCGGCGTATCGATGGACAGAACCGACCTCTCCGGCGTATCTGGACGACTTTCGCGCAACGATGCGCCGAATCAGGGAGACGAGAAGGTGAGCACGGACAAGCAACCGGAAACCACCGTGAAGGTCGAGAAACGCATCAACGGCAAATGGTGCTTCGTTATCAAATATCGCGGCGTCACCTATCCCGCCCAGGGCAATTTTACGTCGATGCTGCAAGCACAGGCGGCGGCCCAATCGACGCTAAAGGCGCTCGAACGGCAGGGCTGACAAGCGGACGGAGCGTTACCATATCGACAATGGAAACGCTCTCCTGCTGCTGCCTGTCCGTTGCGCCCGCTGGTCCCTACTCGACTGCGGAGCGGATGATGTTGCAGAGCCCCTCCTGCACCACCTGTTTGGTGGTCACCTGCCCCACCTGAATATCGAACATCGCATCAACCCGCGTGCCTGAACCGCGCTTGCGGGCAACGACGCGCAGCGTCTGCAGCCGTCCGGAGCCGGCGGTATCCTGATAGGCCTCGATGGTCCCGAGCGACTTGTTGATCTCGATTCCCGAAAATCCTTCCGCCGCGACGCCCCGTGCCATCCGCTGCAAGGCGGCCTCGGGCTTCAGCTTCGGAAACTCCTGCCAGGTCTTGTAAAAGACCGGCGTCACCAGCGGCACGCCCGAAGCCTTGAAATTCTTCTCGCAGCTCTGCGCCGCCGCCACCGAATGGCCGGCCATGAGCAGAACCGCTGCAATCGATAGATGTTTGATCGACATTCCCGTTCCTCGTCGTTGATGGACTGTGGCGGAAACCTAGAGCCTTCGCCTTCGCCCAGACAGGCCGACCCGGGTGCGAATGCACGGCTATTCGACCAACGGCTTCGAGGGAGCGACGAACGGCTAAGATGGAGGACGTGTGGGCGTAAGGATCGACGCCGGAACAGGCGCGCAAAGCGCAAGCGCATACGGTGCGGCGCCGAGCGCCATGCAAGGCAATGATCGGGTAAAGGATTGATTTGGCTGGTCGGAGTGGCAAGATTCGAACTTGCGACCCCCACGTCCCGAACGTGGTGCGCTACCAGACTGCGCTACACTCCGTGACCAGCGGCGCCTCTATAGAACAGGCATTTTGATTTCACAAGCGCCTATCTCGAAAAACCTTGCGCCTTTTTCAAAAAACTTGTGACGGTGGAAAACTCTTGCGGAAATTGCCGTTTTCCGGGGGCGGCGGCGCCTGAAAGCCCGCCCGATAGGGACTTTGTGCAACGCTTCATATTTTCCTGAAATGCAAGGCGCGGCGTGGATTTCCTTTCGCCTGGTTTGGCGCTAGAGGCACAACGGAAAGCGCGGAAAACCAGGGGATACGGGCTTCCGCGCCATGCCTATTTCAGAACGAGAACCAAAGGGACAGAAACATGAACTTCCGCATGATGACGGTGGCGGGCCTTGCGCTCGTGCTTGCCGGCTGCACGACGACCGGAACGGGGATCTCCAAGAACGCGGTCGAAGCGCGTTGGCTCGGCCAGCCGGCCGGCGGCTTCTTCGCTCAATACGGTCCGCCGATCTCCGACGTCGAAAGCGGCAGCTCAACCGTCTATAGCTGGAAGGGCGGCTACAAGACCCGCAAGGTCCCGGCGCAGTACGAAACCACCAAGGACGGCAAGCGCGGCAAGCGCATCTCATCGGCCCGCACGGAATATCTGAGCTGCTCGGTCCAGCTTACCGTCTCGTCCGACTATGTCATCCGCTCGATCCGCATTGCCGGCGACCGCAAGCGTGCCGATGGCCCGAGCTGGTGCGAAGAGTTCCTGGGCGCACCGGCACAGACCAAGCCGGCCGCAACCGCAAGCTAAACGCCAAGAAACAAAAAAGCCCGCCGGTGAAAATCGGCGGGCTTTTTCTATGGAAAGAATGTCGAACTCAGCTGCTGCTGTTGTCCTCGACGGGTGCGTCGGGACCGTTCTTCTTGATCGAGTCGATGGCGTTCTGGGCGCTGGCCTTGGTCTTGTAGCCCTCGGTCGAGAACATCACTTCGCTGTTGTACTTGAAGCGAACGCGGTACTCGCCAGCCTTGTCTTTGTAGATTTCGAATTTGTGAGCCATCTTCTCCCTCATACAAGTAGGAATCAACGGCACTAGCGTGTCAGTTGCAGAGTGACTTGACAAGAGCACAGGCATATCCGGCACGCTTGCCGGTTCTCAATCGCATGTTTGGAAGATGATGGCTGGGGCGCCAGGATTCGAACCTGGGAATGCCGGTACCAAAAACCGGTGCCTTACCGCTTGGCGACGCCCCAACTGGACTGACGGAAAACAAGCCCGCCAAATCGAGCGCCTGATTATCAAAGCTCGCCGTCCGTCACAATCACTAAGTTGACACTAAGTTGGTTTTTCGGCGGATTTGTCGATCAGCTGTGCAAATGGCCGGCGAGCACACCGCGACACAACGTCTGCCGCTGCCGCCTGCACCCTTCCCTTCCTGCATCGCACCTCCTATTGTCCCGCCGAAATGGAGAAGATCATGAGCCAGTTTCGCGCCCGCCCTCCTGCCGTTCCGAGCGTGCTCGTCGATGACGCGGTTGTGCGGATCACCCGCTGGGATTTCGAGCCCGGCGCCGACACCGGCCATCATGTGCACGGGCTCGGCTATGTCGTCGTGCCGATGACCGACTGCCAGTTCCTGCTCGAGGAGGAAGGCGGCAGCCGCCGCGTCGATATCGCCAAGGGGGCGGCCTATCGCCGCGAGGCGGGCATGGCGCACAATGTCGTCAATGCCGGAGCCGAGCCGATGTCGTTCATCGAGATCGAATACAAGTGAAAGCCAGGAAGAGACGCATGCAGGGCCCGGACTTCGATCTCGATTTCAAGCCGGCCCACGGCGAGGCCGTGACAGTTGCGGACGATGTGCAGCGCATCACCGTCAACAATCCCGGCCCCTTCACCTTCCACGGCACCAACAGCTATATCGTCGGAAAGCGTTCCGTTGCGGTGATCGACCCCGGCCCGGACGACGAGGCGCATTTTGAGGCGCTGATGGCGGCCCTTGCTGGCCGTGAAGTCACCCATATCGCCGTCAGCCATACGCATCGCGACCACTCGCCACTTGCGCGCCGGCTGAAGGCTGCGACCGGCGCGCTGATCGTGGGCGAAGGGCCACACCGCTCCGCCCGCCCCTTGCATACGGGCGAGACCAATCCTTTCGCCGAGAGTTCGGACATGGAGTTCGCCCCCGATCTCGTGCTTGCCGATGGCGGGCGGATCGAGGGCGATGGCTGGAGTCTGACGGGGCTGACGACGCCCGGCCATACGGCCAACCACATGGCCTTCGCACTCGACGGCACCGGTATCCTCTTTTCCGCGGACCACGTCATGGCTTGGGCGACGACGATCGTCGCGCCGCCGGATGGCGCCATGGCCGACTACATGGCCTCGCTCGAAAAGCTGCTTTACCGCGACGAGCATCTCTACCTGCCCGGCCATGGCGGGCCGGTGACCGAGCCCGCCTCCTTCCTTCGTGGCTTGCGCGCCCACCGCAAGATGCGCGAACGCGCCGTGCTCGAACGCATCCGAGCCGGCGACAGCCGTATCCCAGATATGGTCAAGGTCATCTATGCCTCGACCGATATCCGGCTGCATGGGGCGGCGGCACTTTCGGTCCTTGCCCATCTGGAAGACCTGATCGAGCAAGGGCGGGTCGAGACCGATGGGCCGCCCTCGCTCCTTGGCGCCTACCGGCTGGCGCCTGGCGGAGCCGGCTGATCATGCGGCGGGAGGCCTACAGCTATCGCAGCGATGCCGCGGTGCCTGCCTTTGCTGACGACAAACCCGTAATCGTCTTCGACGGCGAATGCATTTTCTGTTCCGGCTGGGTACGTTTCCTGCTTCGCCGTGACCGGCGAGCGCAATATCGCTATCTCACAGCGCAGTCGCCGCTTGGCCAGGCGCTCTATCGGCACTACGGCCTTGACGCCAGCAGCTTCGAAAGCAACCTCCTGATCGAGGACGGCGTCGCCCGCTTCAAATCCGACGGCTCGATGCGGACGCTTGAGCGGCTCGGCCTGCCATGGTCGCTGGTGAACGTCTGCCGTATCCTGCCCGCTGCCCTTCGCGACCCACTCTATGATCTCGTTGCGAAAAACCGCTATCGCATCGCCGGGCGCCGTCAGAGTTGCATGGTGCCGACGCCCGAGGAGCGTGGACGCTTCATCGCATGACGACGGAAATCATGGTCCAACAGCAGAGCCTCTACCGGCGGATCCTCGGACGCGACTGGGATCGCGTGCCTGCCTCTATCCGCGCCCTGCATGACAGGTCGGAAGGACACGCCACCTTTTGCGGACGTGCGGTCGTCGAGCGAGGCGGATCGATCTGGGCCCGTCTTGTCGCCTCTGTCTTCGGCTTTCCTAGCGCCGGTGCGGATGTGCCGGTCGATATCCGCTTCGCCTGCGGCAATGGTCGGGAGGTCTGGACCCGGCGCTTCGGTGAAAAGATCCTGCGCAGTTCACAGCAGAAGATAGAGAAGCGGAACGAACAACTGCTGGTGGAGGATTTCGGACCGGTCCGCATCCTGTGCGCCTTGGAGCCTGCAGAAAATCGCCTGCACCTCTCGGTTCGCGCCTGGTCCTTCCTCGGCCTCCCGCTTCCCTTGCGGCTCGCGCCGGGCGGTCGGACGTTCGAGGAAGATCGCGACGGCCTGTTTCACTTCCATGTGGAGGTCGAAAGCCCCTTGACCGGCTTGATCGTGCGCTATCGCGGCTGGCTTGCACCAGCCGATGAGTCGACGTCGTTGCGGGCGCCCGCCCTCGACCGAAAAGCTACCGCTGGATTCGATGGCCGCGGCGCCGCCGTGAACGACTGACGTCTCCTGGCGGTACTCTGCCGATCAATCGCCGGCAATGCCGAGCAGCTCGGCATCGAGCGCCCGCAGGAACTGATCAGCGAAGGCGGCGCCCATGCCGAGGTCATGCGGGCCATAGCGGGAGGCGACACGCAGGTCTACGAAGGTCGTTTCGGCCTCTTCGCGCAGCCGGATCAACACATCGAAACGGAAGCCGGCGATCAGCGTGCGCCATTCGCCCTGGAGCACGACGTCGCTGGCGCGGCGCCCCGCAATCGCCCCTTCGAGCGAGAGTTCCGGCCGCGCCGCCGGCACCGGTACGTTCTCCGGTTCGACGGTCGTCTCCGCCCCGGCATTCGGCCGTACGGTCAGATCCTCGAGATCGGCGCGGGCGTTTTCGACGCCAAGCTCCTCGGTGATGCCGACGCGGTTCTGTTCGATGACAGTGCGCACGCCCTGGTAAACGCGGTCGAGTGCGCCATCGTAGCGCCGGCCGGTGAGGCCCGGATAGGCAAGGATCTGCGCTTCCCGGTCCTCGGGCGTCACAGCGCCCTTGCGTTTCAGCCAGCTCTCTTCGGTCTGCGGTACCTTGAGCCATGGCGGCGGCGTCACCGTGTCGGTGCTGACATCGTAGATCGCCGGGCGGGTCAGATATTGCACGACGCCGAAGCCGATGAAACCGAGCGCCGGCGCGGCATAGACAAGAGCCGCAGCAGACGCGAGGCCGCCGATCGCGGCGACCTGCCAGAGGCGTGCAAGACCGACGACGGCAAGCAATACGCCGAGCAGCGCGAAAATGCCGGACAGGCCGACAAGAGCCAGGAAATGCGGTGTCGTCAGTGGCCCGAAGCGGTGCGCCAGCAGCGAGAGCACAAAGAGCACGAAGGAGACACGGGCGAAGCGACGCGCCCAATGGGCGGCATAGGAATAGGGACGCTCGTACCGGACCATCATGTAGTTGAATCAATCCCCTGCCGCGAAACAGATCGCATTCTTAGACCATGCCCCGTGCCGTGAAAACAGGCAATGCCCAGTCGGCCGCCGCGCCGCGGGCCACGCCTGAGGCTTCGCCGCAAAATCGCCATTCTCGTTAACCACCTATCAACACATGGGAATGTGCCCGCGCGCCCAAGAATCGGCCGGCGCGGAGTTTCAATCGGAGGCAACGGCCGCGCACGGCTTCATGCGAGAGTACGCGGCGATCGACGGAGAACCGACATGGGCGCATCGCAGGCAGCCGTGGCCATTGCCACCCCTACCCCTCTTCCCCCGCGTGACGGCGGAGTTCCGATGGGGCTCTTCGAGCTCGAACTCTCCCTCGACGGCTTTTCCGGAAACAAGGACGATTTCGCTGGTTTTGTCCGGACCGTTGCCGACAATGCCGGCGGCGAGTTTCTGTTTGCATTGCCTGCTTCGGAACTGGTCGAAGATTGCCTGAGTGTCGCCGTGCTCCGGCTTGGCGAACAGGACACCGAAACATCGATCCTGTTTGCCTGCCTTGATGAGCAGGGCACGACCATCCGCCTCGAGCACCCGGGCGATGGCACGCGAGACCTCGAGCGCTTTGCCGAGTCCTTCGTCGGCGTGCTCGAACGCATGTGATCGCCGCCTGCCGGCGGCGGTGCAAACTGGCTTCAATCGAAAAACCTACGCGCTGACGTGCCGGTTCTGGCGTGCTGATCACGTCGGGCCAAGCCTCAGAAAACCAACTTTCAGGACGACATCGTACGCCTTGCGTCTCCCCTGCGTGCGACCGCGCGCCTGCCGCAGAATTGGCGTGATCCGCTTCGATTTTTGGCGCAACTCCCTATATTAATTGCGATTCGAGAAATGAATACGAAGGCGGCACCCAGGAGACACGAACATCATGACGACCCGATTGACGATGCTAGTCGCAGCCGCCCTGCTGCTGACGGCGTGCCAGACGACGACACCTGAGGAACGGCGCATCGCCGACGGCAACACCTGCGCCTCATACGGTTTCCGCCGCGGCACCGACGCCTTTGCCACCTGCCTGCAACGCATCGAACTCGACCGGCGCGCTGAATCGCGCGCCTTCCGCTATCAGAACGACGTGATGATGTGGGGCTGGGACCGCCCCGTCGTCATCATGCGCTGACGGAGGCGTTCAACCGAAGCAACCGGTAATGTCGCGGCTCGACGATCAGCGTATCAAGGCGACCCGGGCGCACAAGCCCGGGTCGCCAAGGAAGGCTACAGGCGGAAGGTCTTGACCGCGTTACCCCGCTCCAGCTCCTTGCTGGCCATGAACAAGGCCGTCTTTTCTTGCTGCTCGTTCCCGGCGGCGATGAGATCCAGAATGGCTTGAAGCCTGCGGATTGCAGTTGCCTTGTTGCGATGCTGCGATCGCTCCTCTCGGCAAACGACCGTGTGGCCCGTGGGGACATGCGTCGCCCGCACGGCGCTATCGGTGGTGTTTTGATGCTGGCCACCGGGCCCGCCGGCCCGCAAGGTTTCGAAGCGCAAATCCCCAAGCTCGATCGTCGGTACGACGCCCGCGCCGGAAAGATCCACTTGCCGGACACCGACAAACCAGTTCTGTCGTTGATGCCCTTTTCTAACCGGGCTCTTGAAAACAAAGCGAATCGTCCCGCAATAGGCTCTTGCCAAATCTTCGGATCGAGCGCCTGCCATCGTGACGATTGCGGATTTTGGACCGAACGCATCCGGTTGCCCGCCAAGGGCCAGGTCAAAGCTGCAGCCGTTGACCTTCGCTTCCTTGCCCAAGATGTCGATCAGCGCGGCCATGGCAATGCGACATTCCACCGGACCGTTGCCGGAGGTCAGAAAGAGCGTTACTTCACCCATGGCGCATCCTCCTTATCGTCGTCCGCTCCCACTTCGTTTTCTCGCGCACCCGTTCCTGCGGCTGCACGTTCTTGTAGGTGACGAGCGGCTTCATCGCCGCGATCGGTCGAATAAGCCCGAACGCCTCGAGGTCTGCGACAACCTTAGCGGCATCCTTGTAGGCGCCGGCCGCCTCCTCGATCAGCAGGTTGCGATCCTCGCAGATTGCGAGACCACCCCAGGCATTGATGCGCAAGGCATCACGCTCGGAGCGATTGCCACCCACGCGGCCGTGCATGGCCTTACGGTCATATTTCCTCCCCGCACCGTGCGAGATGCCCCAATGCGATCGCTCCGCACCGGCCAGGGCGCGCACCAGAAAGCTTCGCGTTGCGCGCGATCCAGCGACCGGCGCGACGGCATCCTCACCGATTGCGGCCGCGCCCTTATAGTGCAGGAAGCCCGACGCCGTGGCCCGCACCAGGTTGTGCGGGATATCGGCAACCAGCGACAGATCGGCGCGCAACGTCCGCGCTGCCCGCTCCGCCACCATTCGCCGGTTAAGCGAAGCCCATCGAACGCACTCGCCGCTTCCGGCGAGCCATTCAACGGCGGCGGCCGAACCGGCAGCCAGACCGTCCCGCAAGTGTTCTGTGCCGAGCGTGCGACCGAAAAGATTGGCGCCCAGCGAACGCGAGCCCGAGTGGACCAGAAGATAGAGCTTCTGCCGGTCGGCCACACTTTCCGCCTCGTCCTCGAACACTTCGTCCACGGCCTGCAGCTCACAGAAGTGGTTGCCGCCGCCGATGGTGCCGAGGGATTGCGGGCCCATGTCAGGCGAAAGATCGTGCTCCGCCAGGCGGGTTGCCATGTCGCCGAGATCGATCTGCTCCAGCCTGCGCAGTTGCTCGGCCGCCTTTTCGACCTTGAATTTGCGCAGCGGCAAGGAGAGCTCGAAGAATGACATGCCGCAGCCGATATCGTTGCCGATCAGCTGCGGGTAGAGCCGCTGCGAAAGCGCGACCATGCCGACGGGGCCATACTTGCCCGGGTGCAGATCCGGGAAACCGGCGACCGAGATCATGCCGGGGAGACTGGCAATTCCCGCCAGTTGATGAACTGCCGCGCCTTCAATCCAGCTGCCGGCAGTAAAATAATGCGTGACGGTCGCTCTGCGCGCACCATCGTCGCCTTCGGGGACGATGTCCCCAAAAGAATGATTGCCCATGAAAAATAATCCAGAACAGGGTCAAACAGCCGGCACATTGGCCAGCAGGACGGGCCCTTTCAGCGCATCAACGCTGATTAGCCGCGAAGCCCCAAGGGGCGTGTGGAAACGCACTGCGTCATTTTCCGGTCCCGTTCTGAACAAACCTCTATGCACATGCATAGCTAGCGATCGCCCGCGCCGATACGGCGCGAACGAGGCGCTGATGCACTATCCGCTCGCCGCGTGCAACCAGGAATGCAGGGCTCCGATAAACCGGCGTCCGCGCGTTGCATCGTTGCAACACGCAGAGGGCGCCCCTACCCCTTGCCGTTGATCGCCGCCTGGGCGGCGGCAAGACGGGCAATCGGTACGCGGAACGGCGAGCAGGAGACGTAGTCGAGACCGGCGTCCTCGCAGAAGCGGATCGAGGCCGGGTCACCGCCATGTTCGCCGCAGATGCCGAGCTTCAGGCCGTTCTTGGTGCGTCGTCCACGTTCGGCGGCGATCTGGATCAGTTCGCCGACACCTTCGAAATCGAGCGAGACGAAGGGGTCCTGCTCGATGATGCCCTTCTGCTGGTAGGTCGCCAGGAACTGCGAGGCGTCGTCGCGCGAGATGCCGAAGGTCGTCTGCGTCAGGTCGTTGGTGCCGAAAGAGAAGAAGTCGGCCGCTTCGGCGATTACGCCGGCGCGGAGTGCTGCGCGCGGCAGTTCGATCATCGTGCCGACGAGATAGTCGATGCCGATGCCGGCTTCGCCGATCACCGCCTTGGCGACCGCGTCGATGCGCTCCTTGACGTAGTCGAGTTCGGCCCGGAGGCCGACGAGCGGCACCATGATTTCAGGAACGACGGCCGCGCCGGTTTCGCGGGCGGCCTCGACGGCAGCCTCGAAGATGGCGCGCGCCTGCATCTCGGCGATCTCAGGATAGGAGATTGCCAGACGGCACCCACGATGGCCGAGCATTGGGTTGAACTCGTGCAGCTCGTCGACACGCTGGCGCAGTGCCGACGGGTCAAGCGAAAGTGCGCCGGCGACATCGGCGATCTCCTCGTCGGTCTTCGGCAAGAACTCGTGCAGCGGCGGGTCGAGCAGGCGGATTGTCACCGGCAGGCCATGCATGATCGAGAACAATTCGGCGAAATCCGAGCGCTGCATCGGCAGGAGCTTGGCGAGTGCCAAGCGCCGGCCGGCCTCGTCGTCGGCGAGGATCATCTCGCGCATGACGTTGATGCGGTCATCCTCGAAGAACATGTGCTCGGTGCGGCAGAGGCCGATGCCCTCGGCGCCGAAGGAGCGCGCCGCGCGCGCATCCGCCGGGGTTTCGGCATTGGTTCTGACAGTCATGCGGCGGCTGGCATCCGCCCAGGCCATGATCTTGCCGAAGTCGCCGGAAAGCTCCGGCTGCAGCATGGCGATCGACCCTTTCAGCACCTGACCGGACGAGCCGTCGATGGTGATGACGTCGCCCTTGCGGAGCGTCACGCTTCCGGCCGTCAGCAATTCGTTGCGAAGATCGACGCGGATGCTGCCGGCGCCGGAAACGCAAGGCGTGCCCATGCCGCGGGCAACGACGGCCGCATGGCTGGTCATGCCACCGCGCGTCGTCAGGATGCCTTCGGCGGCGTGCATGCCGTGAATGTCTTCCGGGCTGGTTTCGACGCGCACGAGAATGACCTTGCGGCCTTCCTTGTCGGCCTGAACCGCCTCCTCGGAGGTGAAGACGATTTCGCCGGTCGCAGCACCTGGCGAGGCCGGCAGGCCGGAGCCGATGATGTCGCGCCGCGCATGCGGATCGATCGTCGGATGCAGCAACTGGTCGAGCGAGGCCGGATCGATGCGGGCGACGGCCTCCTGCTCGGAAATCAGGCCCTCCTCCGCCATATCGACGGCGATCTTCAGCGCTGCCTTGGCGGTGCGCTTGCCCGAGCGCGTCTGCAGCATCCAGAGCGTGCCGCGCTCGATGGTGAACTCCAGATCCTGCATGTCGCGGTAGTGACGCTCCAGCGTATCACAGATCGACCGAAACTCGGTGAAGGCTTCCGGCATCAGCTTTTCGAGCGACGGCTTGTCGGAACCGGAGGCGAGACGCGCGGCCTCGGTGATGTTTTGCGGCGTGCGAATGCCGGCAACAACGTCTTCGCCTTGCGCGTTGACGAGGAACTCGCCGTAGAGTTCGCTCTCGCCGGTCGACGGATTGCGGGTGAAGGCGACGCCGGTTGCCGACGCATTGCCGAGATTGCCGAAGACCATCGCCTGGACGTTGACCGCCGTGCCCCAGGCAGCCGGAATTCCGTGCAGATGACGATAGGTCACCGCGCGCGCGTTCATCCAGCTTGAGAAGACGGCGCCGATGGCGCCCCAAAGCTGTACTTCCGGATCCTGCGGAAACGGCTCGCCGAGCGCCTCTTCGATCGCCTCCTTGTAGCGGGAGATGACATGCTGCCACTCGACCGCGGAAAGCTCGGTGTCCTGTTCGTGGCCGAGACGCGCTTTCTCATCTTCGAGGATTTCCTCGAAGACGTCGTGATCGACGCCCATGACCACGTCGCCATACATCTGGATGAAGCGACGGTAGCTGTCCCAGGCAAAGCGCGCGTCGCCGGCGTCATGGCCGAGCGCGTGCACCGACTCGTCGTTGAGCCCAAGATTGAGAACTGTATCCATCATGCCCGGCATCGAGGCGCGGGCACCGGAGCGAACCGAAAGCAGCAAGGGATGGCTGGTGTCGCCGAAGACGCGGCCCGTCACCTCCTCCATCCGGCGGATACCCTCGCGCACCTGATCGTGCAGGCCGTCAGGCATTTGCCTGTCGTTGTCGAAGAAGTTGTTGCAGGCATCGGTGACGATGGTCAGGCCAGGCGGCACCGGCAAGCCGAGGTTGCACATCTCGGCAAGGTTTGCGCCCTTGCCACCCAACCGCTCGCGGTCACCTGCACGTCCTTCGGCCTTGCCCCCACCGAAGGTGTAAACCCATTTCGTCATGCCTGCTCTCCACCCAGATACAGTGTTTTATGACGATTTACAGTATATGCTTCAGGCTGAAAATGCATCCGGCGAAGATTTATGCTGCACCGCATCATTTTCTGTAACAATGCAACATATTGGCAGGCCGAGGGGCAGAACCCGCACAACATGGGCTTTGCCTCTTCTATCGGCACCACAAATGTCCGCCAGAGGCTTGAGTGTCGACATTGCCCGATCCATTATAAAAACCTAATATAAATGCACGCGATGGGGCGCATCCAAGAATATCCCGTCATGGCGATCCGTTTCAGTCCCGTGGGCTTGGAGGGTAGGTCATGCAATGGCGTGCGAAAGTGAGATCCTGGCTCCTCTCGGTCGCGATGGTCTTGCTCGTGGTCGGGCATGGCCTCGCCGAGGAGAGCGGCAAGCGGCTTGCGCTCGTCGTCGGCATGACGAACTACGTGGCGGCAGGAACGCTGCCCAATGCCTCGCGCGACGCCGAAGCATTCGGCACCTTCCTCGACGGGCAGGGATTTGAAACCGATCTTGTGCTCAACGCGGACCGCAGGGGCCTTGCGGCCGCGCTTTCAAGCTTTTCGCGCAAAATCGGCCCGGAGGATGTCGCCCTCTTCTATTACGCCGGCCATGGCATGCAGTTGCACGGCGAGAACTTCCTCATCGGGACGGATGCGAAGCTCGAGAGCGAGTTCGATGTTCCCGCCGAAACCATAGCCCTGTCCGAGATCATTACCGCGCTGGAGAAACGTGCCCGGATATCGATGATCTTCCTCGATGCCTGCCGCAACAACCCGCTCGCCAACCGGCTGAATACCGAAGTCGAAGGCGCCACCCGAGGCGGCGCGACCAGAGGGTTGGCGCCGATCGAGACCCGGGGTGCCGGCACGCTCGTCGCCTTTGCCGCCGCGCCCGGGCAAGTGGCCGCCGATGGAACCGACGGGCACTCGCCGTTTACGCGCGCTCTGATCGCCAATCTCCCCGGCGCCGGCCTGGAGGTCGGCACTGCCTTCAAACGCGTCGTTCGCGACGTGCGCAAGGAAACGCAGGGCAAGCAGCAGCCTCAGATCCTGTCGTCGCTTTCGCTCGAATTCTATTTCGGACCGGAAGCGGCCGCGCCGCAGATCCAGGCCGCCCTGCCGGCCGCACAGGCGCCGGCCACGGAACCCGTGGACACTGAGGCAGAAGCGGATTTCAAGAAGGCGTTGAGGATCGGCACGCCTCGGATCTGGCACTTCTTCATCGAAAAGCATCGCACCGGCGAATATGCGGAACTCGCTCGCCAGACGCTGGCACAGATCGAGCCCGCGGCGGTGCGCAACCAGTCTCATCTGCCACAATCCGTCGAAGCACGGCTGTTGCCGGACAAAGACAAGCGGCGAAACGTCCAGCTCGCACTTGCCGCCCAGGGATTTGCGGCGGGCACGGCCGATGGTGTTTTCGGTGGACAGACGCGCGAAGCGATCAAACTCTTCCAAAGCACCAACCGCCAGCCGGCGAGCGGTTTCATTACCGAGCGCACCGCAGCAGCCCTCGGCATAAAGGTCAACGACAGTGCGGAGGGCATCTACAGCGCGACCAAAGCCCGACGCTACGATGTTGCCAACCTCGAAGGTCTCGAAACCGATAAACGTGTTCTGGAGGCTTTAACCTGCCTGCGCCATTTCGATACCGTATACGGCGTGTTCGGCGGGCATCTCTATGTCGCCGTGCAAACGGGAACGATTCTGGCGGTTTACGCGCGCGGGATCGCCAGCGGTTGCGGTGCGCATCTTGCGGCGATTTCCTCTCAAGAAGAGAACACTTTCGTCGCCTCGCTTTTCAACGCCGACCAAAGGTTCTTCCAGACGGGCTACGATCCCACCGGAAACGTCAGCTACAAGATGGGCCCATGGATCGGCCTTACGCAAGATCCACAGGGCAAGGAGCCCAAGGGCGGCTGGCGCTGGGATAACGGCAAGCCGCTGACCTACACGAAATGGTTCCAGGACATGCCGAACGAGGGCAAGAAGGGCGACGATATCGGCATGTACTACGCGCACCGCAACGGCAGAGCCGACACGAAGTCCGTCTATGTCGACACCTGGGACGATATGGGGTCAACCGACGGTACGGGCGGTCTCATTCTCGAATTCGAGTGACCGCCTGGACCACCGCGCAGGTCGGCACGCCCGCATAACTGGATAAATCACAATTATCTAATATAATTCACGCGATGGGGACGCATCCATGAATATCCCGTCATGGCAATCCGTTTCAGTCTCGAGGGCTCGGAGGGTAGGTCATGAAATGGCGTGCGGATCTGAGATTTTGGCTCCTCTCGGCGCTGATGGTCCTATTTGCTGCAGGGAACGCTCTTGCCGAAGGAAGTGGCAAACGGCTGGCGCTGATCGTCGGCATGAGCAACTACGTCGTTGCCGGAACGCTGCCCAATGCCTCACGTGATGCCGAAGCGTTCGACGCCTTCCTCAAGGGCCAGGGATTTGAAACCGACCTCGTGCTCAACGCGGATCGCAAGGGTCTCGCCGGCGCGCTTTCAAACTTTTCGCGCAAGATCGGGCCTGAAGACACAGCCCTGTTCTACTACGCCGGGCACGGCATGCAGCTGCGCGGCGAAAACTTCCTCGTCGGGACCGATGCAAAGCTTGAGAGCGAATTCGACGTCCCGGCCGAAACCGTAGCGCTTTCCGAGATCATCAATGCACTGGAGAAACGTGCCAGGATATCGATGGTCTTCCTCGATGCCTGCCGCAACAACCCACTCGCCGAAAGACTCACGCGCGAAGTTGAGGGTGCCACCCGCGGCGGCGCAACCAGAGGATTGGCGCCGATCGAGACCCAGGGTGGCGGAACGCTCGTCGCCTTCGCCGCCGCCCCTGGCCAGGTCGCAGCCGACGGAACCGACGGACATTCGCCGTTCACCCGCGCGCTGATCGCCAATCTCTCCGGCGCTGGCCTTGAGGTCGGCACCGCTTTCAAGCGGGTCGTTCGCGACGTGCGCAAGGAAACGCAGGGCAAACAGCAGCCGCAAATCCTGTCCTCCCTGTCGCTGGAATTCTACTTCGGGCCGGAGATGATAGTGCCGCATACCAATGCCACCCTGCCTGCAATACAGGCACCGGCAGTCGACCCGGCTGCGCTTGGGGCGGAAGCGGATTTCAAGAAGGCCCTGAGGATCGGCACGCCACGGATCTGGCACTTCTTCGTCGAAAAGCACCGCACCGGCGAGTATGCGCAACTCGCGCGCCAGACACTGGCACAGATCGAACCCGCAGCAGTGCGCAACCAGTCGCATCTTCCGCTGTCGGTAGAAGCGCGGCTCTTGCCGGACAAGCAACAGCGCAAAAACGTCCAGCTAGCACTCGCAGCCAAGGGCTTTGCATCCGGCGTGGCCGACGGCGTTTTCGGCGGACAGACACGCGAAGCGATCAAACGCTTCCAAAGCACCAACCGTCAGCCGGCGAGCGGTTTCATCACCGAGCTCACTGCAGCAGCCCTTGGCATAAAGGTCAACGACAGGGCAGAGGGCATATACAGTTCAACGACGGCGCGAATCTATGACATCGACGACCTTACCGGGCTCGAAACGGACGAACGCGTCCTTGCCGCCATAAAATGCCTGGGTCACGAGCCCTCCGTCTATGGTGCTTTCGGGGGCCATCTCTATGTCGTGGCACGAACGGGGTCGACTCGCGCACCCTATGCCGAAACCGTCGCCAAGAACTGCGGCACATATCTTGCCTCGATCACATCGGACGCGGAAAATGCCTTTATCGCATCGCTGTTTAACGCCGACCCGGGCTTTTTCGATATGGGCTACTACGCTCCGGACAACATCAGCTACAAAATCGGGCCGTGGATTGGCCTGGTTCAGGACCCGCAAGGCAAGGAGCCAAAAGGCGGCTGGCACTGGGACAGCGGCGAGGCGATGACTTACACAAAATGGGTCCCAGGCGCGCCATACGAATTCAAGCCGGGCGCCGATTCCGCGATGTATTTTACCCAGCGTGACGGCCGGCAAGACATGAGGAGTACCTACCTCAACACGTGGCAAGACATGGGGCTCATCAACATGTCCCCGAGCCTCGTTCTTGAATTTGAGTAGTCACGCATATCGATTCCGGCGATGGGGTGCATTCAAGAATGTCCCGTCATGGCAATCCGTTCAGGCTCAGAGGCTCGGAGGGTAGGTCATGAAATGGCGTACAAAACTCACGTCCTGGGTCTTCTCGGCCCTGATCGTCCTGCTTGCAGTCGGGCACGCCCTCGCCGAGGAGGACGGCAAACGGTTGGCGCTGATCGTCGGCATGAGCAACTACGTCGTTGCAGGTATTCTGCCCAATGCTTCGCGCGACGCCGAAGCGTTCAAGACCTTCCTCGATGACCAGGGCTTTGAGGCCGACCTCGTGCTCAATACAAATCGCAGGGGTCTCGCCGAGGCGCTTGCGCGCTTTTCGCGCAAGATCGGCCCCAAAGACGTTGCACTGTTTTACTACGCCGGACATGGCATGCAGCTGCACGGCGATAATTTCCTTGTCGCAACCGATGCGAGGCTCGAAAGCGAATTCGACGTGCCAGCCGAAACCATGGCACTCTCCGAAATTGTCAACGCGTTGGAAAAGCGTGCGAAGATCTCGCTGATCTTCCTCGATGCCTGCCGCAACAATCCGCTCGCAGACCGGCTCAATCGCGAAGTGGAGGGCGCAAGCCGCGGTGGCGCCATCAGGGGGCTCGCACCGATTGACACGCAGGGTGCAGGCACGCTCGTGGCCTTTGCCGCGGAAAGCGTTCAAGCGCGCAAGAGGCATTGCGCAGCGAAGGGTTCGATACGGGCCAGACAGACGGTACCTTCGGTGGCCAGACGCGCCGGGCGGTAACCTCGTTTCAGACAGCCCGCGGTCTGACGCAATCCGGATTTCTCGACCAGGAGACCAGCGCCGCCCTGGGCCTGGGATTTGCTCGCGTCGACCACCAAATCCTCTCGGCTGCAATCGCACGCCGCTATGATGCCGCCGATCTCAAGGGGCTTGAGGATGCGGCGGTGGTGGCCATGGTTCGTTGCCTGTCGCCGCTGTCCTTGACCTACGGCGTGTTCGACGGGCGCCTCTACGCGGCCGCCTACGATGCACGGCAGATCGGCTGGCAGGAAGCCAAGGCGACTGCTGAACGCTGCGGCGGTCACCTTGCCACGATTGAATCCAGTGACGAAAATGCGTTCGTCGCCTCGCTGGTAAACACGGACGCCAGGTTCTTCAACAGCCTGTTCGAAGGCGGGGAACATCGCCGCGTCGGACCCTGGCTCGGGCTCGTCAACGAGAACGGCATCGGCGACGCATGGACCTGGGTGACGGGCGCCGTTGTCACCTACAGCAGGTGGTTCAGGCGACCGCCGGAGAAGGCAGGCGCTGCGACGCTATATGCGGCATATCGCGCAAACAAGGTCCCCCTGGCCGCCTACATCGATACCTGGGGAGCGCGCGATGCATTGCGGCCGGTGCCGGGGTTCATCACCGAATTCGAGTGAGTGGCTACACCACTTCCCTCAACCGCTCTGCCGTCTGCAGGTCGACGGAGACGAGTTGGGACACGCCCTGCTCGGCCATGGTCACGCCGAAGAGGCGGTTCATGCGGGCCATGGTGATCGGGTTGTGGGTGATGATGATGAAGCGGGTCTCGGTCGAGGCCGCCATCTCGTCCATCAGGTTGCAGTAGCGCTCGACATTGTGATCGTCGAGCGGTGCATCCACTTCGTCGAGCACGCAGATCGGCGCCGGATTGGTGAGGAATACCGCAAAGATCAGCGCCATCGCCGTCAGCGCCTGCTCACCGCCCGAAAGCAGCGTCATGGTCTGCGGCTTCTTGCCCGGCGGGCGAGCGAGGATTTCCAGGCCTGCCTCCAGCGGATCGTCGCTCTCGATCAGTTGCAGCTCGGCGGTGCCGCCGCCGAAGAGGTGGGTGAAGAGCCGCTGGAACTGCACGTTGACCACATCAAACGCGGCGATCAGGCGCTCGCGGCCCTCGCGGTTCAGGTTCTGGATGGCGCTCCTGAGCTTGCGGATCGCCTCGATGACGTCGTCGCGCTCCCTAAGGAGAAGAGCAAGCTTTTCGGAAAGCTCCTTCTGCTCCTCTTCTGCGCGCAGGTTGACGGCGCCAAGCCGTTCGCGTTCGATCTTCAGCCGTTCGAGTTCGCGCTCGATGTTGCGCATGTCCGGCAACGCCGCATCGACAGCGAGCCCGGTCAGGCGCATCACCTCGTGCGGCGCACAGGAGAGCGCTTCCTGGATGCGCGCTTCGATTTCGACACGGCGCTCACGGGCCGAAACCAGCCGCTCCTCTGCGCGGCCACGCTTCTCGCGCGATTCCGCCAGCTCGGAGAGCGCCGTCGCCGCCAGCCGATCCGCCTCGCGCTGGTGATTTTCGGCCTCGGCGAGAAGGTCAGCCGCCTCGCGCCGTGCCGCTTCTGCCTTCTGCAATTCGTTCATCAACGCACGGCGCTTGTCATCAAACTCGTCGGGCGCGTCGATCAGTTCTTCCACTTCGTCGCGAGCCTCGGCCTCGCGGTCACGTAGCGTGGCGATATGTTCCTCGGCGCTCGCGGCGCGCGCCTTCCAGGTCTGGCGCTCGTTGGCTATCGCGGTGATGCGTCGCTGGCGGGCCTCGTTCTCGCGCGCCAGGCCGTCATGGGCGGCACGGGCCTCGGCAACTGCGGCACGATCGGCAGCGACGTCGGCGGTCTGCGTGCGCAGTTTCAGTTCCAGCTCCGAAAGATCGGGAGCATCCGCCAGTGCGTCGTTGGCCGTCTCGATCTGCTCGGCCACTTCCTCGACCTGGACCTCGATCTGGCTGCGCGTTTCCGCCAACACCGCACGGCGGCGAGCAAGATCGCCGGAGGCGCGCTCGGCGGCAGCAAGGGCGTCACGGGCTTCAGCTAGCTGCCGCGTGATCATGCGCTGCGCATCGCGCGCAAGCCGCAGTCTTTCGTCTTCGGCGTGGATGCGTGTACCGGCGGCCGCAAGTTCGGCCTCGGCGCGGCGCAGCGCCTCTGCTGCGCCCTCGGCTTCGGCATCGAGTTCTGCCAGCCGGTTCTTCTGGGCCAGTCGCAGGGCGGCCGCACTCGGCGCCTCGGAGCCGGTCACGTGCCCGTCCCAGCGCCAGACGGAGCCCTGCTTGGTGACGAGGCTCTGGCCCGGCTTCAACAGCGGCAGCAGCCGTTCCGCGTCCGCTTCGCTTGCGACAATGCCGATCTGCTTCAGCGCGCGGGTCAGCGCATCCGGTGCTTTCACGTGCGCAATCAGCGACGTAACGCTCTCCGGCAGGCCGGCGTCGCCGGCATGATCTCCCGGGGCGCGCCAATGGGCAGGCGCGTCCGTTTCGAGCGGTGAATCGAGATCGTCGCCAAGGGCTGCGCCGAGTGCGATTTCGAAGCCTCGGTCGACCTTCATCTCCTCGACGACGGCGGGATAGGTGCCGCCCGATGCCGCTTCCAGCATCCGCCGGATCGTGCGCGCTTCGGTTTCAATGCCGTTGAGAGTAGCGCGTGAACGATCAACAGGCGGACGCGCCTCGACCTCGGCGCGGCGCGCCTCTGCCAGAGCCTCCTCGATCGCAAGCACATTGATTTCCGCTTCTTCGAGCGCGGCCTCGGCAACCTCGACCTGGCCCTGTTTCTCATGCGGATCGGGAAGTGCGGCCATCTGCCGGTTTAGCTCGTCGAGATCGCGCGACTGATCGGCGAGCTGACGCGCAAGCCGGGCCTGGCGCTCCGAGAGATCGCGCAGCGTGCGCTCGAGCTGGTTGCGACCGGCCTGTGCCTCGGCACGTTCGGCCGTCAGCCGCGCCAACAGCGCTTCGTTGCCGGCAAGCTTTTCGTTCGCCTCTTCCAGCCGCTCGCGTGCTTCCGTCGCACGGTCATCGGCCTCGGCCAGCATGTCGCTGAGTTCGGCTTCTTCTTCGTCGAGCCGCGCCAGGATGCCGGCATTGTCGACGACAAGCCTCTCTTCGCGGGCGATGTCTTCGGCAAGCTGCGCCAGACGGCGCTGCAACTCGTCGCGCCGCCTGAGGATACGGCCGGCATCCTCTTCAAGCTGCGAGCGGGCGATCTGCAGGCGTTGCAAGGCGGCGGCGAACCGCGCCTCGTTCTCGCGCAACTCCGGCAGCTTCAGGCTGGCAATCGCCTGATCCTTCGCCGCCTGCATCTGCGCTTGCGCCTTTTCCGCGACCAGCGCCGTGATCTGATTGAGCTGGCTCGTCGCCTCGGCCTCCGCCTCCTTGGCGTGCACCCAGCGGATATGGAACAGGATCGCCTCGTGCTTGCGGATATCGGCCGAAAGCATCTTGAAGCGATTGGCCTGACGCGACTGGCGCTTGAGGCTCTCGATCTGGCTTTCGAGCTGCGAGGTTACGTCGTCGAGGCGTTCAAGGTTGGTTTCCGCTGCCCGGAGGCGCAGTTCCGCCTCATGGCGGCGCGAGTGCAGTCCGGAAATGCCGGCTGCTTCTTCGAGGAGTTGCCGACGCGCCTGCGGTTTGGCGGCGATCAGCTCGCCGATACGCCCCTGCCCGACCATCGACGGCGAGCGCGCGCCCGTGGAGGCGTCGGCAAAGAGGAGCTGCACATCCTTGGCGCGCGCCTCCTTGCCGTTGATGCGGTAGACGGAGCCCTGTTCGCGCTCGATGCGGCGCGTCACCTGGATCTCGTCACTGTCGTTGAAGGCGGCCGGTGCCGTGCGATCGCCGTTGTCGAGATAGAGGCCGACTTCCGCCGTGTTGCGCGCCGGACGGTTGCCGGATCCGGAAAAGATCACGTCGTCCATGCCGGAGGCGCGCATGTTCTTGTAGGAGTTTTCCCCCATCACCCAGCGCAGCGCTTCGACGAGGTTCGACTTGCCGCAACCATTCGGTCCTACGACGCCGGTCAGGCCCCGCTCGATGATGAACTCGGTCGGTTCGACGAAGGATTTGAAGCCAAGCAGGCGGAGCTTGTTGAACTTCATGCGGGCGACGCTGGGGCGACGAGATACCCCCCTCTACAGCGCCGCGAAACGAAAAAAACGGGCGCACGGCTGCTGCCGTCGCCCGTTTTCAGGAAAAGCGAAGGATCAGAGCTTGCTGTCGATGAGGGCCGACATAACGTCAACCGACATGTCCCCCGAATAGTGCTCACCATTGACGAAGAAGGTCGGCGTCGACTGTACGCCGAAATCCTTTGCGCCCCGCTGCATGACAGAGTTCACATCATCCAGAAGTTTTTGGTTCGTCAAGCAGGCCTCGAAGCTCTCCTGTGTAAAACCGGCGAGTTTGGATATTTGCAGCAGCGCATCACGGCCGTTCTGGGCCGCGGCCCACTGCTGCTGCTGCTTGAAGAGCATGGAGATCATCGGGAAATACTGGCCTTCCGGCGCGCAACGCGCCAGCATGAAGGCGGCGGCCGCGCGCGGATCGAACGGGAATTCGCGCACGATGAAGCGGACCTTGCCGCTGTCGATGTACTTCGTCTTGATCGCTTCGAACGTGTTGTTGTGGAAGGCCGCGCAGTGCGGGCAGGTCATCGACATGTATTCGACGATGGTGACCGGCGCATTGGCTTCGCCCAGCGCCATTTCCGGCAGGACGCCCGGCTCGAGCAGCTTTGCCTGATCGACCGAGCCTTCCGAAGAAGGAAGCTCGGCGGCGGTCGACTGGGCGACTTCGGTGCCTGCAGCCGGCTTTGCTTCGGTGCTTGCAGGGGCCGCGGCCGTCGATGCCGTGGTGATGGCGTCCGTAGCGGGATTTGCCGCCGTCTCGCTCGCCTCGGTCGGCGCGGTTGATGCCGTTTCCTTCTTTTCGTCGCTGCAGGCAGCAAGCACCAGGGCGACGGTTGCGATGGCGGCACCGCTGAGCAGGCGTTTCGTAAGGTTCATTGCGGAAGCGGACATGAATTTGACCCGTGTTCGGAGGGATTTATGGTGTGGATTCGATATCTTGCTGCGCGCGGGGCGGCAAGTGGCCGGTCGTCAACAGAATTCAAAGAATTGTGACCGGCTGATGGCCCTACCGCCGACGCGGCGCGAGCACGGCCGTCCCAAGCCGACGCAAAGCCGCCTTCAGTTCTTCGCTCTCTATGCCCTCGACCATCGCTTCCAGCCGGCGCGCGGGCTCGCCCGAAAGTGGCTTCGGCTTGCCACGGTGTTTGTGCTGCGGCGACACGGGCTTCTGAACGATGCGCAGTTGGCCGATGGCATAGAAACCGAAGAAACCGTTGATGCGCTGGATCAGTTCGCCCTGGGCATGGGTCAGGAAGAGCGCACGTGCGCCTTCACAAGCGACCGTCAACACGCCCGGCTGGTAGCCGCCCTCACCCGAGATTTCCGAGGCGCGGCGCGGCCAGGCGATCTTCTCCGGCCGCGTGCAATCGGCGAAGCCTTCCCCGGCAATTTCGTCCCAGGAGCCGAGCAGCATGGTGTTGATGCCTGCCCGCTTGGCGAGGACGGGGTCGATCAGGCCGTTGGCGACTTCGCTGATCTGGACGACACCCTTGCGGGGCTTCTGCTCACTCACGAAAGCGACTTTCTGTATGCAACGTCGATTGAGCCTTGATGCCGCGGCTCCGCTTCGCCAAGTATAGGCCGGAAAGAGAACTCCCGGCAAATCATGCACGATTCAATCCCAGCGGCCGACGCCGCTCCCCTACTTTTGGAATGGTACGACAGGCACCACCGCGACCTGCCCTGGCGGGTCTCTCCGCCTATGGCGAGCCGAGGGATCGTTGCCGATCCCTATCACGTCTGGCTGTCGGAGGTCATGCTGCAGCAGACGACGGTCCAGGCAGTGAAGGCCTATTTCGAGAAGTTCCTGTCGCTGTGGCCGACCGTCGAGGACCTGGCGCGCGCCGAGAACGAGGACGTGATGAAGGCCTGGGCCGGGCTTGGCTATTATGCCCGTGCCCGCAACCTGAAGAAATGTGCCGAAGCCGTCGCGAACAGTCACGGCGGCCGTTTTCCCGACACAGAGGAAGGACTGAAATCCCTTCCGGGCATCGGCGATTACACCGCAGCCGCGATCGCAGCGATCGCCTTCAACCACAAAAGCGCCGTGCTCGACGGCAATGTCGAGCGGGTGATCTCGCGCCTCTATGCGATCGAAACGCCCCTGCCGGCAGCGAAGCCCGAAATGCGGGCGCGCGTCGCCATCCTCACGCCCGATGATCGTCCGGGCGATTTCGCCCAGGCGATGATGGACCTCGGCGCGACGATCTGCACGCCGAAGCGGCCTGCCTGCTCGCTCTGTCCCTTCCGTGCGCACTGTCGCGCACTCTCGGTTGCCGATCCCGAGACCTTTCCGCGCAAGGCGCAGAAGAAGGACAAACCACTTCGGTGCGGCGCGGCCTTCGTCGCGATCGATGCCGACAATGCCGTCTATCTGCGCAAGCGGGTCGAAACCGGCCTTCTTGGCGGCATGACCGAGGTGCCCGGCACCGACTGGACATCACGACAGGACGGCGACACCTCGCTCGCCTCCCAACCCTTCGTCGCGCCCTGGGAAGACTGCGGAACCATCAGCCACGTCTTCACACATTTCGAGTTGCGTCTCTCCGTCTACCGCGCCAATGTCGCGCGCGCCGGAACGGAGGGAGACGGCTGGTGGGAACCGGTTCACTCCCTCACGGCCCAGGCGCTGCCGACGGTCATGAAAAAGGCGATCACTCAGGCGATCCCTGACGCCTTCAAGGCTGAACGCTGAAAGATCGAGCAAGGAATGCAGTTATGAGCAGCATCGATATTCGCCATATCGTCTTCGACATCGGCAAGGTGCTGATCCACTACGACCCCAACCTGCCCTACAGCCGCATCATTCCCGACGAGGCGGAGCGCGAATGGTTCTTCGCCAATGTCTGCACCCATGACTGGAACATCGAGCAGGACCGTGGCCGCCCCTGGGAGGAAGCCGAAGCGCTTTTGATCAAAGACCATCCGGAACGCGAAGAGCAGATCCGTGCGTTCCGCAAGCATTGGCAGGAGATGGTCCCGCACGCCTATGTCGAAACGGTCTCGCTGCTGGAGCGGCTGATCGCCGAAGGGCGCGACGTGACCATGCTGACCAATTTCGCCTCTGATACGTTCCGCGAGGCCCAGCAGCTCTATCCCTTCCTGACCTTGCCGCGCGGCGTCACGGTTTCGGGCGACGTGAAGCTAATCAAACCCGATATTGCCATCTACGAGACACACACCCGCACTTTTGGGCTTACCCCCTCGGCCACGCTCTTCATCGACGACAGCGTGCCCAATGTCGAAGCCGCACGGCTCGCCGGGTGGCACGCAGTGCATTTCGTCGATCCGGAGAAACTGAAAGCCGATCTTGTCGCCTACGGTATCCATCCCTGACGCGAGCCGTCTCGCCGAAAACCAGTCCGATGGCCAGCTATGTTGCGGTATTGTCAGCTTTCGGCCGAAACCATCCGCCACACCACCCAGCCAGCAAGCGCTGCGACCACCAGCCAGATGCATTGGATCGCGACCAGACCGCCGCGGCTGGACGGGCGCCCCTCCTGTGCCGTCGCCCGCTCCCGAAATTCGTGCATCAGCGCCGGCGGCACGAGACGCACCGCCAACAGGATGCCGAGCGGAACGATGACCAGATCATCAAGGTAGCCGAGCACCGGAATGAAATCGGGGATCAAGTCGACCGGCGACAGCGCATAGGCCGCCACGGCGCCGGCAACGAATTTCGCTGAAAGCGGCGTTCGAGGATCTCGTGCAGCGAACCAGAGTGCTACGACGTCGCGTTTGATTTGACGCGCCCATTGCTTCACGCGCTTGAGTCGATCGGGAGAGGTCATGCGGAAGGCACCCCATGTTCGGGTGAAGACTGGTTTCTCCGAACCCTATTTCCGGACGCAAGGACTGGCAATCAGGCGAAGCTTCGTTGCCTATCGCGTCAACCCGGCAAGCATACCGGAAACATACAAATGCCCGGAATCCCCTTGTGAGGATTCCGGGCATTTAAAGCACTCCTTCCGGGACTGAAGGTACAAAAACCGGTCGGAGCGCTTTTCGAAGGATCCGGCGAACTGGTTGATCAGTTCAGCTTTGCCAGATCATTTCGAATGACGGTTCTGAGTTCGTCGATGGGCTTCAGGGTGTTCCCGTCTTCGAAGTGCCAGAATGTCCATCCGTTGCATGCATCAAGCCCCTGGACCTTGGCGCCCAGGCGGTGAATTGAGCCGGCCTCGCCGCCGGAAGCGACCGTGCCGTCGGCGCGAACGATCGCGCTGTAGCGGCGCTTTACGTCTGTCAGAACCGTGCCCGGCTTGATCAGCCCGCTTTCGATCAGCGTGTTGAAGGCGACGCGCGGTTCGGCCTTTTTGCCGGTCATCACCGACAACATCGCCTTGCCGAGTGGTTCGACCGCGTCGATGCGTGCCGATGCCGCGTCGATATAATCCTGCTCGCGCTCGATGCCGACGAAATGGCGGCCGAGACGCTTGGCGACGGCACCGGTCGTGCCGGAGCCGAAGAAGGGATCGAGCACGACGTCGCCGGGCTTGGTGGAGGCCATGAGGATACGGGCGAGCAGTGCTTCCGGCTTCTGCGTCGGATGCACCTTCTTGCCGTCGTCGCCCTTCAGGCGCTCATGTCCGGAGCAGATCGGAAACAGCCAGTCGGAGCGCATCTGCACGTCGTCATTGGCTGCCTTCATCGCGTCGTAGTTGAACGTGTAGCCCTTGGCATTGGCGTTCGGCGTCGCCCAGATCAGCGTTTCATGGGCGTTCTGGAACCGGCGACCCTTGAAGTTCGGCATCGGGTTGGTCTTGCGCCAGATGATATCGTTGAGGATCCAGAAGTGCAGGTCCTGCAGGATGGCGCCGACGCGGAAGATGTTGTGGTAGGAGCCGATGACCCAGAGCGTGCCGGTCGGCTTCAGTACGCGGCGGCAGGCAAGCAGCCAGGCGCGGGTGAAGGCGTCATAGGCTTCGAAGGAAGCGAACTGATCCCATTCGTCATCGACGGCATCGACCACCGACTGATCGGGACGGGTCAGCATACCGCCGAGCTGGAGGTTGTAGGGCGGGTCGGCGAAAACGACGTCGACCGAATTGTCGGGAAGCGCATTGAGCGCCGCAACGCAGTCACCCTTGATGATGCTGTCGAGCCAGCCCAGCGGGCGGGTGGAGCGGGAGACTTCGGCAAGCGAAACAACTGAAGACATGGACAACTCGCAAATACGCTTACTCGGAACGGACTATGGAGCTTATGGTTACCGAAGATGGTTACCAAAGCCTGAAGGCCGTTCCGAAAAAGTTCGTATTCACGCCATGTTAGTGAGAACTTTTGCAGTGGCGTTTCATTTGGCGTCGTGAAAGGTGCGGCTGTCGGCCGGCGCTTCACGGCGCTCGTTCAGCCCGTAATCGCGGATCACTGAGGCGATGCGCAGGCGATAGTCGGCAAAGACGCCGTGGCGTCCCGCATCCTGCGCAGCGCGATGTTCGGCGCCGTTCCGCCAGGCCTTCACCGCCTCCTCGTCGCGCCAGAAGGATAGGGACAGCACCTTGTCGGGATTGGCGAGACTCTGGAACCGCTCGATCGAGATGAAGCCATCGATGTCGTCAAGCAAAGGGCGCAGATCGGCGGCAATGCCGAGATAGGTGTCGCGACACCCTTCGGCCGGCAGGACTTCGAAGATGACGGCAATCATGTTTCACTTACCTCCGGCAGGCGTTGATACGTTCTTCAGGAAGATTCGCTCCTCCTTCAGGATAAACCGCTCGCGGCGGGAAAAGGCGTAATTCTCTCGGCCGAGCGGATCGGCTGAGAGCCGTGCGCGATAGGCCTCGTAAGCCGCGAGGCTCTCGATGTTGTAGACACCGTAGGCCGTCGTCGCCGAACCTTCGTGGGGTCCGTAGTAACCGATGAGATCCGCGCCGCAGCGCGGGATCGCCTCGCCCCAGTTGCGCGAATAGATGGCGAACTCCTCCTTCTTGAAGGGATCGATTTCATAGCGGATGAAGCAGGTGATCATCATCGTCTCCTTGTGGCCACGGCAGTTTGCGGGCCTTCGATGAGTGGAGTATGCCCGCTTGTTCGATAGGGATGCTTCGACTACGATCGAAGTATGAAGGAAGGTCCTGACATCGCTCTCATCGGATCGCTGATCGGCGATCCCGCCCGCGCCAACATGCTGACGGCGCTGATGGCCGGCCGTGCCCTGACGGCGACCGAACTTGCGACCCACGCCGGTATCACGCTCCAGACCGCCAGCTCCCACCTTTCCAAGCTCGAAGCGGGTGGCCTGCTGACCCAGCGCAAACAGGGACGCCACCGCTACTTTCAGCTCGCGGAAGACGAAGTCGGGCTGATGCTCGAGAACCTGATGGGTTTTGCCGCCGGCCGCGGCATGAACCGCCATCGACCAGGCCCGAAGGATCCGGCGCTCCGGAAGGCGCGCGTCTGCTACAATCATCTGGCCGGCGACTATGGCGTACGCATGTATGACAGCCTGATTGCCGAGAAGCAGATCGAGATCACCGGTGACGACCTGGCGCTGACGCCCGCCGGCCAGAGCCGGATCGAGGCGCTCGGCATCGACTATGCCGCATTGAAAAAATCCCGCCGGCCGATCTGCCGCACCTGTCTCGACTGGAGCGAGCGTCGCTCGCATCTCGCGGGATCTCTGGGCGAAGCGCTGCTGACGCTGTTCATCGACAAGGGCTGGGCAAAACGCGAGGCCAACAGCCGCGCCATCCGCTTTACGGCCAATGGCGACAAGACTTTCTCTGAGCTGTTTCCGCAATAGCGACCGCGAGCGAGATCCACTCTAGCCAACGATCGAGAAAGCCTCGCGGGTCTCACCTGCGGCGGTCCTCACCGGCGTCTTGCCGATCCATCCAACATGCCGTTCAAGGATCTTCGCGGCCTCATCGCCGCGGCCTTCGCGCAAGGCTGCGAGGATCGCGCGGTGATCGTGGTCGGTGCGCGCTTCCCAGCTCGTGCGCCAGGCAGAGAAGAGAAAACGGGCGCTGGCCGCATGCAGATCGTCGATCGCGGCCAAGAGCCTCGGCATGCCGCAGGGCTGCAGGATCAATCGGTGAAAGGCGCGGTTTGCCGCTTCCCAGGAGCGCACGTCGCGCGAGGTGTCGGCGGCGACCGTCGCCGCTTCGGCCCGATCAAGGATCGCCGGCGTCAAATGCGGGATCGCATGGCGAAGCGCCAGCACTTCGAGAACCGCGCGCATCTCGGCAACCTCCCTCACCTCCTTGAGATCGAAGGAGGCGACGCGGACGCCGCGGCGCGGTTCGCTGACGGCAAGCCCCTGGGCCTCCAGCCGCCGAAAAGCCTCGCGAACGGGAACGTGGCTCGCGCCGAATTCCTCGGCGATGTGATCCTGCCGCAAGCGCTCCCCGGGCATCAAAATGCCGGAGATGATCCTCTCGGCGAGTGCCCTGCTGATGCGACTTGCAAGTGTGTCGTCCTGTTGCTTTTCCATCGCCTACAGATAGAGCCGCGAAACAATACTGTCGAGCAAGCGGAACAGCGGTTTCGATAATTTCCAAAGGTTGAGCTTTCGGCCGCCTTCGTATAAAGCTCTGGCGTACGAAAGCCCCGCGCCGCGCAAGCTATCCTCCCCCTGCCTGCGGCGCCTTCTTCTCCCAGGGAACTGTTTCAAATGTCCGGTATCGATCTCATCATTTTTGATTGCGACGGCGTTCTCGTCGATTCCGAAATCATCGCTTCGGAAGTCGAAGCCGCGCTGCTCACCGAAGCGGGTTATCCGATCAGCGTCGAAGAAATGGCGGAGCGTTTTGCCGGCATGACCTGGCACAACACACTGTTGCAGATCGAGAAGGAAGCGAGCATCCCGCTTTCCGCGTCGCTGATCGGCAAGGTAGACACCATTCTCGACGAACGTCTGGAGCGCGACGTCAAGATCATCGACGGCGTCAAGCCGATGCTGCTGCAGCTCACACTGCCCCATTGCATCTGCTCGAACTCCACCTCGGCGCGCCTCGCCATGATGCTCGGCAAGGTCGGCATCAAGGACCACTTCGGCCCGCGCATCTACTCGGCGCGCGACCTCGGACCCGATCGCGTCAAGCCGAAGCCGGACATCTTCCTGCATGGTGCCAAGCAGATGGGCGTAGACCCGTCGCGGGTGCTGGTCATCGAGGACTCGGTGCATGGCATCCACGGCGCGCGTGGCGCCGGCATGCGCGTCGTCGGCTTCACCGGCGGCTCCCACACCTTCCCGTCGCATGCCGACAAGCTGACGGAAGCCGGCGCGGAGACAGTGATCTCGCGCATGACGGCCCTTCCGGGCGTGATCGCAGCACTTTCCGAATGGTCGGAATCGCTGACAGCCTGAGACGCCGCGGCCGACCGATTTTGCCCCCTTTCGCCCCGGCCTTCAGCCGGAGCGGAAAAGAAGCCTTCGGCCACCACAGCAGGCGTCCAAATAGGCGTCGAGGGACACGATGACACATTGCAGTCGCGTCGCGTCCCCTAGAAAATCTCCCCGGTTTTCGAAAAGCCGCGCACGAGGGCCATATCAAGCAAGCCCCATCAGGGGTATTTCTAGGAGGAAACACTATGCGTCTTTCAATGTTGACAGGCCTGACCCTGGCGGCCAGCGTCGCCTTCGGCCCGCTCGCCTTTGCCGATATCACCGTTGGCGTCATCACGCCGCTCACCGGCCCGGTCGCGGCCTATGGCGAGCAGGTGAAGAACGGGGCGGAAACGGCCGCTGAAGAGATCAACAAGGCTGGCGGCATCAACGGCGAGAAGATCGTCCTGAAGCTGCTCGACGATGCCGGTGATCCGAAGCAGGCCGTTTCGGTTGCCAACCAGGCGGCCGGCGAAGGCATCCGCTACGTCGTCGGCCCGGTGCTTTCGGGCACCTCGATGGCGGCTTCCGACGTTCTCGCCGAGAACGGCATTCTGATGGTGACGCCGACGGCAACGACGCCCGACCTCACCACCCGCGGCCTCTGGAACGTGCTGCGCACCTGCGGCCGCGACGACCAGCAGGCTGAAGTCGCCGCCGCCTATGTGGTCAAGAACCTCAAGGACAAGAAGGTCGCCGTGCTGCACGACAAGGCTCCTTACGGCAAGGGTCTCGCTGACGGCTTCAAGAAGGCGATCAACGCAGGCGGCATCACCGAGGTCGTCTATGAAGGCCTGAACCCGGGCGACAAGGACTTCAGCGCCATCGTCACCCGCCTGAAGGCCGAGAATGTCGATGTCGTCTACTTCGGTGGCTACCATCCGGAAGGCGGCCTGCTCGCACGCCAGATGCACGATCAGAGCGTGAAGGCACAGATCTTTGGCGGCGACGGCCTGTCGAACACGGAATTCTGGGCAATCGGCGGCGAAGCTGCGACCGGCACGGTCTACACCAACGCCAGCGACGCGACCCGCAACCCGGCATCAGCTCCAGCCGTCGAAGCGCTGAAGGCGAAGAACATTCCGGCCGAAGCCTTCACTCTCAACGCCTACGCCGCCGTGCAGGTGTTGAAGGCTGGCATCGAGAAGGCCGGCTCCGCCGAAGACGCGACTGCGGTTGCCACTGCGATCAAGTCCGGCGAAGCGATCGACACGGTGCTCGGCAAGCTGACCTATGGCGAAGCCGGCGACCTCACCTCGCAGGCTTTCTCGCTCTACAAGTGGGAAGGCGGCAAGAGCGTTCCGGCTGAATAAGCTAGAGCGCGATATAAAATAGAAACGCCGGGGCTTGCCCCGGCGTTTTTGTTTGCAGGCTGCAATCGCAGCTTACTTTTTCTTGCCCTTTGCCGGCGGACCTTCGTCGAAGCCGACATAGACCGTGGCGTTGGAACCGGACCCTGCCGGCAATGTCACGTCGGCCTTGGTGAAGACGAACTGCGCCGAACCGGTCGAAGGAATTTCGACCGCATGCTGCGTCAGCTCGGAATAGAGCGTCTTGTCGTCGTCGGTCGCAGCCACGCGGATCGGCATGGTGATCTTGCCGGGACCGCCGGCGGGACCGCTGACGACGCGGCCCTGGACCACGACAGTAATGGTTATCGCGCTCTCGCTCTGCACGCATTGGCGCGTCGTGTCGGCAAGAGAGGCTTGGTAGACGAGCTTCGACGGGTCGTTTTTGGCACCCTTGGCGTAGCTGGTGAACACATTTGTGCCGTCACGCAGGACGACCTGCGGGCATGCCGCCTGGACGACGGCTGGCGTCGGAGCGGTGGCGCTGCCGCCCGCATCGATCGCTCCGCCGGACTGCGTCTTGTTGCAGCCGGCGAGGACCGCGAGAAAAGATATTGCGAGAACAGGCCGGGATACTTTGCCAAACACGTTGAACAACCTCTGCTGGACCGGTTGAAACTCCTTGACCGAAATCTCGGCCGGAAGACCTTTCATGGCCTTCGGGCATCGTCTATAGCAGCGACAAACTGAAAAATCGATTGGGTCGGCGTGTCCCTTCCGAATTTTCCGAAACCTGATCTACGGTCGGAAATTGCGTCGGTGACAAGAATAGATGCAGACTTTGTCAAGGACTGACGCAATAAGACGGGCAAACCGCGGCGCCGCTTTCTAGGGTCGTCGCGATCGGCAGGTGGGACGAAGGACAATCATGGTGAAGTATATCTCGACGCGCGGCGAATCCGCTCCTCTCGGCTTCTGCGACGCGCTGCTTGCCGGTCTTGCGCGCGATGGCGGTCTTTATCTCCCCAAAGAATGGCCGAAGTTTTCCAAGAAGGAAATCCGCGGCTTGCGCGGCAAATCCTATCAGGAGATCGCGTTCGCCGTCCTCGAGCCCTTCACCAACGGCGAGATCCCGGCGGCCAAGTTCCGCGAAATGATCGACGAAGCCTACGCCACCTTCCGCCACCCGGCCGTGGCTCCGCTCGTCCAGACCGGCCCGAATGCCTTTGTCATGGAGCTGTTCCACGGCTCGACGCTCGCCTTCAAGGACGTGGCGATGCAACTGCTTGCGCGGCTAATGGACTATGTGCTGGCCGAGCGCGACGAGCGCGCCACCATCGTCGGCGCGACCTCGGGCGACACCGGCGGTGCGGCGATCGACGCCTTCGCCGGCCGCGAACGCACCGACATCTTCATCCTCTTCCCGCACGGCAAGGTTTCGCCGGTGCAGCAGCGACAGATGACGACGTCGCAGGCATCAAACGTTCACGCCATTGCCGTCAAGGGCAACTTCGACGATTGCCAGAACCTCGTCAAAGCCATGTTCAACGACGGAGCCTTCCGCGATCGCGTCAAGCTTTCGGGTGTCAACTCGATCAACTGGGCGCGCATCATGGCCCAGATCGTCTATTATTTCACCACTTCGGTCGCGCTCGGCGGGCCGGATCGCAAGATCTCCTTCACGGTGCCCACCGGCAACTTCGGCGACATCTTCGCCGGTTACGTCGCCAAGCGCATGGGCCTGCCGATCGACAAGCTGGTGATCGCCACCAACGAAAACGACATCCTCGCCCGCACGCTGAAGACCGGGCGCTACGAGATGCGCGACGTCAAGGCGACCACCGCACCGTCGATGGACATCCAGATCTCGTCGAACTTCGAACGGCTTCTGTTCGAGGCGAACGACCGTGATCCGGGCGAAGTACGCGCGGCAATGGACGGCCTCAAGCAGTCCGGTTCCTTCACCATTCGCGAAAAGGCGCTCAAAGCCATCCGCAAGGAATTCCGCGCCGGCCGCGCCTCGGAGAAGGAAGTCGCCAAGACGATCGCCAAGACGCTGGAGAAAACCGGCTATCTGCTCGATCCGCACAGCGCCGTCGGCGTCTTCGTCGCCGCCAAGCACGAGAAGCCGTCCGCCCCCATGGTGACGCTTGCCACCGCCCATCCGGCGAAATTCCCGGACGCGGTAAAATCGGCCAGTGGTATTGACCCGGCGCTTCCGACGTGGCTTGCTGACCTGATGAACAGGGAGGAGCGTTTCGATATCCTGGATGCGGACCTGAAGAGCGTCGAGACCTTTATCGGCGAGCGCACCCGTCTCCGGGGGTAAGAACGAGAAGAAACGTATGATGAAAGTTGAGTGCACCCGGCTCCCTTCCGGGTTGACGGTGGTAACCGAGCAGATGCCGCATCTCGAAAGCGTGGCGCTCGGGGTGTGGATCAAGTCCGGTTCGCGTAATGAAACCCTGGGCGAACATGGCATTGCCCACCTGCTGGAGCACATGGCTTTCAAGGGCACCGCGCGGCGCACCGCCCGCCAGATTGCCGAAGAAATCGAAAATGTCGGCGGCGAAGTCAACGCCGCCACGTCGACCGAGACGACGTCCTACTATGCGCGCGTCCTCAAGGACCATGTACCGCTGGCGGTCGACATTCTCGCCGACATCCTCACCGAATCCACTTTCGACGACGAGGAGCTGCGGCGCGAGAAGCAGGTGATCCTGCAGGAAATCGGCGCTGCCGACGACACCCCGGATGACGTGGTCTTCGACCGCTTCGCCGAGACCGCCTATCGCAACCAGACGGTCGGACGCCCGATCCTCGGCACCCCCGATACGGTCATGTCGTTTTCCGCCGGCCAGATCCGCCACTATCTCGGCCGCAATTACACGACCGACCGCATGTTCGTGGTCGCCGCCGGCGCCGTCGAACACGACGCGTTCGTTCGCCAGGTCGAGGAACGCTTCTCCTCGCTGCCGCGCACGCCGATCGCGACCCCGGTGCTCGAAACCGCCCGCTACACCGGCGGAGAAAGCCGCGAGACGCGCGACCTGATGGACGCGCAGGTCCTGCTCGGCTTCGAAGGCAAGGCCTATCACGCCCGCGACTTCTATTGCTCGCAGATCCTCGCCAACATCCTCGGCGGCGGCATGTCCTCCCGCCTCTTCCAGGAAGTGCGCGAACATCGCGGCCTCTGTTATTCGGTCTATGCCTTCCATTGGGGCTTTTCCGACACCGGTATCTTCGGTGTGCACGCGGCAACCGGTGGCGAGAACCTGCCGGAACTGATGCCCGTCATCGTCGACGAACTGCGCAAGTCCTCGATGAACATCGAGCAGCAGGAAATCGAGCGGGCCCGCGCCCAGATCCGTGCACAGTTGCTGATGGGCCAGGAAAGCCCGGCCGCCCGCGCCGGCCAGATCGCCCGCCAGATGATGCTCTACGGCCGCCCGATCCCCAACGAAGAACTGATGGAGCGCCTGTCCGGCATTACCATCGAACGCCTGACCGATCTTGCCGGCCGGCTGTTCTTCGATACGACGCCGACGCTCTCGGCGATCGGCCCGCTGGAGCAGCTTGCCCCGATGGGCGACATCCTGTCGACATTGACCGGCAAGGCCGCCGTACCGCACGCCGTCGCCAGCTAAACAGGCCCAGATCATTTCATGGTTTCATCGAAACCGTGAAATGATCTTGCCGTTTCGAGGCTAGTGCATGTCTCCTTAAATCGACCTCGACTTAAGGACAAAGACATGCAGAAAATCAAAGTGCTACAGCGACCTTTGCGCGTCTGACAAGACGCGCGGCGCTGCAGGCAACTCCTGGCGGAAAGCGTTTGCCACTTTTCCTGAAATTGCCCCGGGCCGCCGAGGACGCAAACACCATATCCAAATGGTGAAGTCTTTGCGCCTTTTCGCAAATTCGGATTCGATTTGCGCGCAAAGTTGTGCAACGTTTCGGTTTGGACAGCGCAAAGGCGCGCTGCCGGGCGGATGATAAAAGGTCCCCGCACGCAAACTGGACGGCCTCGGAGGCAGCTATGACACGATCGGTTTTTCGGTTCCTGTCGCGGCAGCCGGAGGCGATCGAAATTGCCGACCAGAATTATCTGCTGCGGCTCCCGCGCTATGCCGATTATCGGCAATGGTACCAGCTCAGAAGCGAGAGCCGCGCCTTCCTGGAGCCTTGGGAACCATCCTGGCGTACTGACGAGATGACAGAGAGTTCCTTTCGCAGCCGGGTCATCCGCAACGAACAGGAATATTCGTCCGGCCAGGCCGTGCCGCTCTTTCTTTTCCACAAGCCAGACGAGACGCTGCTCGGCGGGCTGACCATCGGCCACATTCGCCGCGGCGCCGGGCAAAACTGCATGATCGGCTACTGGATGGGCGCGCGCCACGCCGGCAAGGGTCATATGTACGCGGCCCTGAGGCTCGCTATTCCCTACATCTTTTCGACCCTTGAGTTGCACCGTATTGAAGCAGCCTGTATTCCGGACAACTCAAGAAGCATCCGGCTCCTTGAAAAGGCCGGTTTTGAGCGTGAAGGCTACTTAAGACAGTACTTGAGAATCAATGGCCAGTGGCGAGACCACGTGCTCTTTTCTCTCCTGTCCGACGATGCCCTACCGAACAGGAATATGCCCCTTTGATGCCTCTAGCCCGCTCGCCCTTCGCCTGGTCAGCCTCGAAGCTGGCAGCGTTTCTGATTGCGCTCACGACGTTTTTCTGCGCGCTCGGCGGTGCGGCCCAGGCTCTGGAGCCGGTGAAGATTTCACGCGAGGACACCGCACTCGACCTGACGGCAACGACCGAGATCTACAGCGGCCGCAACGAGGCCTTCCAGGTCTCGACCGCGCCCGGAACCGACGGCATCGTGCGCCGCATCGAAGTGCGCTCCAGCAGCGAAGACCATCAGGGCGACTGGGCGGTGTTCGCGCTCGCCAACGTTTCGGCCGAACCGCTCGACCGCGTGATCGTGGCGCCGCATTTCCGGCTGGTGAATTCCAAGCTCTTCTGGCCGGATCTCGGCTCCAAGCGCATCCTTTCGATCACGCCCAGCGAAGGCTTCGCGCTCAGCCGCGAGCCAAGCGACGAGGCGGACGTCTTCCGCATCACGCTGGCGCCGGGCGTCATCATCACCTTCGTCGCCGAACTCGCGACGCCGGAGCTGCCGCAAATCTATCTGTGGGAGCCGGACTCCTACAAAGACACGGTCAACGCCTTCACACTCTACCGCGGCATCGTACTTGGCATTGCCGGCCTGCTCGCGGTGTTCCTGACCATTCTTTTCGTCGTCAAGGGAACCTCGATGCTGCCGGCAACGGCGGCGCTCGCCTGGGCGGTTCTCGCCTATATCTGCGTCGATTTCGGCTTCCTGTCGAAGCTCATCAGCGTCACCGCAGGCGACGAACGAATATGGCGAGCGGGCACCGAGGTCTTCCTCGCGGCGGGCCTCGTGATCTTCCTGTTCACCTATCTCAATCTCAACCGCTGGCACCAGCATCTGGGTTACGCCACGCTCGCCTGGATCCTGGGCCTCGGCCTGCTTTTCGGCGTCGCCGTCTATGATCCGGCGATTGCGTCCGGCATCGCCCGCCTCTCCTTCGCCCTGACGGCAACCGTCGGGATCGTGCTGATCGCCTATCTTGGCTTCAACCGCTACGACCGCGCAATCCTTCTGGTGCCGGCCTGGCTGCTCATACTCGTCTGGCTCTTCGGCGCGTGGCTGACCGTCACCGGCCAGCTCGCCAACGACATCGTGCAGCCGGCGCTCGGCGGCGGTCTCGTCCTCATCGTGCTCCTGATCGGCTTCACCGTCATGCAGCATGCGGTTGCCGGCAGCGGCTACCAGCAGGGCCTGTTCTCGGATCTCGAACGCCAGTCGCTCGCGCTCACCGGCTCCGGCGACACCGTCTGGGACTGGGACGTCGCGCGCGACCGCGTGGTGACCATGCCCGATATCTCGACGCAGCTCGGCTTGTCGCTCGGCAGCATGCACGGCCCCTTGCGCAACTGGTTGCCGCGGCTCCACCCTGATGACCGCGACCGCTTCCGGGCGACGCTCGACGTGCTTCTGGAGCGCCGCCGCGGCAAGCTCAATCATGAATTCCGCGTGCGCGCCGAGGACGGCCACTATCACTGGCTTTCCATTCGCGCCCGGCCAGTGCTCGGCGCCAACGGCGAAATCATCCGCTGTGTCGGCACTATCATCGACATCACCGAACAGCGCAATTCCGTGGAGCGTCTGCTGCACAACGCGCTGCTCGACAATCTGACCGGCCTTCCGAACCGCCAGGTCTTCCTCGACCGGCTGCAGGCGATCCTGCTGATGGCCGACGGCAGCAATTCGGTGCGCCCGACGGTGCTCGCAATCGACATCGACCGCTACAAGCAGGTCAATGATCTCCTGGGCATCGCCGCCGGCGACAACATCCTGATCGCCTTGACGCGACGGTTGCGGCGGCTCCTGCGCCCGCAGGACACGCTTGCCCGCCTCGGCGGCGACCAGTTCGGCCTGATCCTGATGTCGGAGCGCGATCCCGCCAAGGTCGCGGATTTCGCCGACGCGGTGAGCAAGGCGATCATGGTGCCGCTCAACTACGGCAACCGCGAAATCAACCTGACGGCTTCGATCGGCCTCGTCTCCTGGCTCGACCAGGAGCAAAGCGCAGCAGGCCTGCTCGACGATGCCGAGCTCGCCATGTTCCGGGCGAAAAAGGAAGGCGGCAATCGTGTCGAGCCCTTCCGCCCTGCTTTCCGTACTTCTGGATCGGACCGGCTTCAGCTCGAAGCCGATCTCAAGCGGGCGATCGAACGCAAGGAGCTCTCGCTGGTCTATCAGCCGATCGTCCGGCTGAATGATGCCGAGATCGCCGGTTTCGAAGCGCTGATGCGCTGGGATCATCCGAAGCGCGGCAACATCTCGCCGACCGAGTTCATTCCGATTGCCGAGAATTCCGACCTCATCAACCAACTCGGCATGTTCGCCTTCGACAAGGCAACGAGCGATCTGACGGAATGGCAAGTCCAGGCCGGCGACCTGCCGATCTTCGTCTCGATCAACCTTTCGAGCGCGCAGCTGCTCAACAACGAGCTCTACGACGACGTCCGCGCAATTCTCACCAAAAACCGCTGCGATCCGGGCAAGGTGAAGATGGAACTGACGGAATCGCTGGTGATGGAAAATCCCGAGCAGGCCCGTCTCGTCCTCGAAAAGCTGAAGGAAGCCGGATTGAAACTGGCACTCGACGACTTCGGTACCGGCCATTCGTCGCTTTCCTACCTCACCCGCTTCCCCTTCGACACGATCAAGATCGACAAAGCGCTGGTGCGCGACCCGAGCGACAAGCGCGGCATCCTGCTGCGCTCGGTGATCACCATGGCGCGTGAGCTCGACATGCAGGTGGTGGCAGAGGGTATCGAATCCGAAGACGATGCAATCCAGCTTTCACAGATGGGCTGTGACTACGGCCAGAGCTTCCTCTTCGGCCCGCCGATCGGCTCGGAATCGATCCAGCGACTGTTGAAGGAGCGCTTTCCGCTGATGAAGCGGGCGTGAGTTCGGCAACACGACGCCGCTCAGCGCGCAGATCGCCATAAGCCCGTCGGCTACAGCCCGGCGGGCTTTTCATTTCAGCATGAATGATTGAAGAACGCCGGCTAAGACGGCGATCAGGCGTGACCTGCGTCCACCGAGAGCATCGCGGCCGACACGCCCATCAGCGCCAGCGCCCGGTCGTATTTGTCGTCCAGCGCCTTGTCGAAGATCAGTTCCTCGCGTGCCGGGCTCGTGAGCCAGCCGTTCTGGGTGATTTCCGCCTCGAGTTGCCCCGGACCCCAGCCGGCATAGCCGAGCATCATCGTCGCCCTGACTGGCCCCTCCCCGCGCGAAATGGCGCGGACGATATCGAGCGTTGCCGTCAGGCAGATGTCATCGCTGACCGGAATGCTGGAATCGCTCAGATAGTCGTCGGAATGCAGCACGAAGCCGCGCCCGGTCTCAACCGGTCCGCCGGCCTGAATCTGGAAATCCCGTGTCATCTGCGGAAGCCGGATCGCCTCTTCCTCGTCGAGAATATCGAGGTGGAGCAACACGTCCGGAAAGGTCAGTTGTTGAGGCCGATTGAGCACGAAGCCCATGGCGCCGTCGTCTGAATGAGCACAGATGAAGATGACCGTGCGGGCGAAATTGGCATCAAACATTCCCGGCATGGCGATCAGGAATTGACCGTCAAGGAAACCTCGCTCCCGTCTCTTCTGCGCCATCGGAGTCGACATCATCGGAACAGCCTACCAATTCACCGCGAAATGAAAAGCGCCTCAGCGTCGCGGCCGGGAAATATTGCACGCACGACGTTCACTTCGCCGTGTCCGATCAAGCGATTATGATCGTTGCTCTCTTCGCAGCGTCTGGAGCAGCATCGGCAAAAGCGATATTGCTTCCCACATGATCCAACGCTCCACACATCAGAACATGGCCCAGTTCATTGGCGCGGCAAGCCTCATCGCCGCTTTTTTTCTTGCCGTCGCTGCACAGGCGGCCACCAGCGATTGGGTGACCTCTCCAGGCGGCATGATCCGCCTCGTCGCAGCCCAACCCAGGCAAGATGGCACGATCCCCGCAACGCTCGAAGTCAATCTTAACGCTGGCTGGAAGACCTATTGGCGCGAGCCCGGCGCAAGCGGCATCCCTCCGCAGGTGACGATCGATCCGGCGAGCGGCGTCGTACTCGAGAAGGTCGGCTTCCCCGTGCCGAAGACGTTCGACGATGGCGTGGTGCGCTATGTCGGCTACGACAAGTCGGTCGCTTTCCCGCTGACGCTGAAGCGCGTCCAGGGCACAGGCGACGTGACCATTCGCGCCTCGGTGTTTCTCGGCATCTGCGAAGACATCTGCATCCCGGTTCAGGGCGAGTTGACGCTGGCCTTGAAGCAGGGCGATTTCGACAATCCGCTCGACAGCGCGCGCATCGATGACGCCGTTGCCGCCCTGCCGGAAGCGCCATCCAAGGACTTTGCCATCACGGCGAGCCGCTATGATGCGGAAAAAACCGTGCTGCACCTCTCCGTGCATTTGCCTGATGGCGCGGACCATCCGGAACTGTTCTTGGCCGGCCCTTCCGACGTTTCCTTCGGCAAGCCCGAGATCGCGGTCGAGGGCGAGACGGGCCTCAGCGCAGCCGTCCCGGTTCGGCTCTCCGGCAAGGACAGGGAACTCAAGGGCAAGCCGATCGTTGTCACCATACGAGCCAAGGGCCGCAGCATGGAGACGACCCTTGCCTTTGATTAGGCCGCATCTATAGTCCGCCGAGTTCTCCGACGAGCGCGGAGAAGCGAAGACGCAAGCAACGCAAGGAGAGTGCCGTGACCATTGCCGTCGGAGACAAACTGCCAGCCGCAACCTTCAAGGAAAAAACCGCCGACGGTCCGGTGGAGGTCACCACCGATCAGCTCTTCGCGGGCAAGCGCGTCGTGCTCTTCGCCGTTCCAGGTGCCTTCACGCCCACCTGCTCGCTCAACCATCTGCCAGGTTACCTCGAAAACCGCGACGCGATCCTTGCCCGCGGCATCGACGATATCGCCGTCGTCTCGGTCAACGACCTGCATGTGATGGGTGCCTGGGCAACCGCATCCGGCGGCATGGGCAAGATCCACTTCCTTTCCGACTGGAACGCCGCTTTCACCAAGGCACTCGGCATGGACATCGACCTGTCGGCCGGCACGCTTGGCGTCCGCTCGAAGCGCTATTCGATGCTGGTGGAAGACGGCGTGGTGAAGTCGCTCAATCTCGAAGAAAGCCCGGGACAGGCGACCGTTTCCGGCGCTGCGGCGATGCTCGAGCAGCTCTGAGCGCAGAAGTACGTGCAAATGGAAACGGGCCTCAACGGGCCCGTTTTTCATTTCACGAGAAGAGAGTCCGGACGGCGCCCCTTCTTGTAGGGTTCCATGCCCTTGCGGGCGAGCTCGTCGGCGCGCTCGTTTTCCGGATGGCCGGCGTGGCCCTTGACCCAATGCCAGGTCACCTTGTGTCGGCGGTTGGCTTCGTCCAGCGCCTGCCAGAGTTCGCCATTCTTCACCGGCTTCTTGTCCGCGGTTTTCCAGCCGTTCTTCTTCCAGCCGTGGATCCACTTGGAGATGCCGTCCATCACATATTTGCTGTCGGTATGCAGATCGACCTCGCAGGCGCTCTTCAGCGCATCGAGCGCCGAGATCGCCGCCAACAATTCCATGCGGTTGTTAGTTGTCTCGGCTTCGCCGCCGGAGAGTTCCTTTTCCACCTCGCCGTAGCGCAGCACGGCGCCCCAGCCGCCCGGCCCCGGATTGCCGGAGCAGGCGCCGTCCGTGAAGATGTCGACGTGTTTCATGCCCGGCCCTCTTCGCGTCTCAGGCCGTATTCAGCGCTCGAAGCGATGGCGCGGTGGAAGCGGATCTTCGTCAGATATTCGAGCGGATCTTTCTTGACCACGAGCGCGCCGGCAGGCGTCATCAGCCAATCATAGAGCCGCGTCAGGAAGAAGCGCAGCGCCGAGCCGCGGCAGAGCAGCGGCAGGGCGTCGACCTCCGCCGGCGTCAGCTTGCGCACGCTCTCGTAGCCCGAAAGCATCGCCATGCCCTTGGTGATGTTGTAGGAGCCGTTTTTCTCGAAGCACCAGGAATTCAGGCAAACGGCAACGTCATAGGCGAGATAGTCGTTGCAGGCGAAGTAGAAGTCGATCAGGCCGGAAAGCTGGTCGCCGAGGAAGAAGACATTGTCCGGGAAGAGATCGGCGTGGATGACGCCATCCGGCAAGGACTGCGGCCAATGACGTTCCAGATGCTCGAGTTCCGCCGATATCTCGTCCTTGAGACCCGACTGCACCTCGTCCGCGCGCGCCTCTGAATTGACCCAGAGTGGCCGCCAGCCGCCAACCGAAAGCGCATTGGTGCGCTTCAGCGCGAAGCCTTCGCCGGCAAGATGCATGGCGGCAAGCGCCTTGCCGACCTCGTGGCAGTGTTTTGCCTCGGGCTTCCTCAGCCACATGCCTTCGAGGAAGGAGATGACGGCGGCAGGGCGGCCGGAGAGCTCACCGAGCAGCTTGCCATCTGCCCGCGGCAGAGGTAGCGGGCAGGACAGGCCGCCGTCGGCCAGATGGTGCATCAATCCCAGGAAGAATGGCAGGTCATCGGCGTTCACCCGCTTCTCGTAAAGCGTGAGAATGTAGGAACCCTTGGTCGTGTGCATCAGGAAATTGGAATTCTCGACGCCCTCGGCGATCCCCTTGTAGGAGGTCAGCTGACCGACGTCATAGGCGGTGAGAAAACGGGAGAGATCGTCTTCCGTGATATCGGTGTAAACTGCCAAGGGCTTCCACTCTCAAGAAAATGCGGGCAAGAAATGTGATTATTCGCCGTTGACGAAGGCCATGTCGGCTGCTGTCAGCGGCACATGGCGGATCTCGCGGTTGACGAGGAAGTTTTCGTTTTCCTCGACCGTATCGGCAAGTTCCACCTGCGCTTCATAGCGTTCGCGGAATGCCTCGATGATCTCGTTGACGATCACTTCGGGCGCCGAGGCGCCGGCCGACAGACCTACCGTCGAGATATCGCCCATCTCATCCCAGTCGATTTCCGATGCACGCTGCACCAGCACGGACTTCTTCGCGCCGGCCCGCAGCGCCACTTCGACCAGTCGCTTGGAATTGGAAGAGTTGGGCGCGCCGACGACGAGGAACAGGTCGCAACCCGGCGCCGCCTGCTTCACCGCCTCCTGGCGGTTGGTGGTGGCGTAACAGATAGAATCTGCAGCCGGCGCCGTCAGGTTTGGAAAGCGCTCGTGCAGCCGCTTGATTACGCCGGCCGTATCGTCGACCGACAACGTCGTCTGGGTGACGAAGCCGAGATTGTCCGGGTCCGGCGGCTGGTAGACGTCGGCATCTTCGACCGTTTCGACGAGCGATACGGCGCCTTCCGGCAATTGCCCCATGGTGCCGATCACCTCCGGATGGCCGGCATGGCCGATCAGCACGACGTGGCGGCCAAGGCGGTGATGGCGCATCGCCTGCTTGTGGACCTTGGAGACCAGCGGGCAGGTGGCGTCGAGATAAAAGAGATTGCGGGCGTCAGCATCCGCAGGCACCGATTTCGGCACGCCATGGGCCGAGAAGACCACCGGCTGCTTGCGGTGCTCCGGCGGGATCTCGTCGAGCTCTTCGACGAAGATCGCGCCCTTGGCCTCAAGGCCCTCGACGACATAGCGATTGTGCACGATCTCGTGGCGGACATAGACGGGCGCACCGAACTCCTTCAGCGCCAGGACGACGATCTGGATCGCCCGGTCGACGCCGGCGCAAAAACCGCGCGGCCCGCAGAGGCGAATGGTGATCGGGGATTTTGCTGCCGCTGATGATGCCATGGGTCAGAATGCCAATAGAAGGAAAACAAGCGCTGCGATCGCCGGGCCGCCCTGGATTAAGAGGATGCGCGGCTTGACCGACCACGCGCCATATATAGCGGCAACGATCACGCACACAAGGAAGAACACCTTCAGCTCGAAGGCAAAGGACGGTTCCGACTGGATCAACGACCAGAACAGGCCGGCCGCGAGAAAACCATTGTAAAGCCCCTGGTTGGCGGCAAGGACCCGCGTTGTCTCCGCCTGCTCCTGCGTCATGCGGAAGACAGCCCTCCCCCGAGGCCCGGTCCACAGGAACATCTCGAGCACGAGAAAGCCGACATGCAGCAAGCCCGTCAACGCAATCAGAGTGTTCGCGATAATCGCCATCCTTGTTCCCCGCTGTTGATCCCTTCAGCAGGGTTAGCACGGCGGCGCCGTCCGGGCTATCGCCCGCGGCGCGCCACGTAAATGCCGCTGACCAGCACCAGAGCTGCCGCCAGCCCATACCAGGTCAAGGCGTATTGCAGATGGTTGTTGGGTAGGTCGAACTGGGTAACGCCGCCGATCGGCAGGCCGCCAGGGTTGGGTGTCGCATCGGCATCGACGAACATCGGCAGCACCTTGTCGGCCGGAAGACCGACCGACGACGCCATTGTGTCGAGATCCTTCCAGTAGAAGATGTTCTTGGCGAGATCATTGTCCGGAACGAGCGATGACGGCTTTTCGGTGAGCTTCGGCCTTGCGAGGCCGTTGATGCCAACGAAGGCCGGAAGCTCACCCGCGAGACGGGTCGACGAATCCTTCTGTTCGAAGGGCACGAAGCCGCGATTGACGAAGAGCACGCGGCCATCGTCGAGCGTCAGCGGCGTGAAGACGTAATAGCCGGTGCGGCCGTTAAAGGTCGCGAAGAAATGCCGCTCCTTGCTGTGATCGAAGGTGCCTGTAACCGTGACGGTGCGGTAATCGATATCCACGCCGTCAGCGAGCATCTTCTCGATGTCGCCAAGCGACACCGGAGGCGCCGACCGACGCTCCTGGATCGCCGTCAGCAGGCCTTCCTTCCAGTGCAGCCGCTGCATCTGCCAGGTGCCGAGCGAGATAAGGATGGCGAAGGCGAAGGCGAGCAATAGGAAGGCGCCGAGGCGTCCGAGGAGGCCGCGCTTCTTGACTTCGATCTCAGCCACGGTCGATTTCGCCCGGGCGCGCATTGTTGCGATACTGCAGGTTGATCAAGACGCCCTTCAGCATACGTGTCAGTCCGAGGCTGAGGATGGTCGCGAGCGGGATCCACAACAGGAAATGCAGCCAGAGCGGTGGGTTGAAGTTGACCTCCGCCCAAAGCGCCGCGCCAACGACGACGAAGCCGACGATCAGGATGACGAAGACCACCGGGCCATCGCCGGAATCGGCAAAGCGATAGTCCAGGTCGCAGCTTGTGCAGGCCGGTTTGACCTTGAGGAAACCGTCGAACAGCTTGCCCTGGCCGCAGCGCGGGCAAAGCCCCTTGATCCCTGTCATCACCGGGTCCACTGGCGGGAAATGTGCCTTGTCTTCGCTCACGGCTTGATCTCGATCGGCGTGTTGTTGGGGACCATCGTCCAGATTTCTTCCATTTCGGCATTGGTAACGGCAATGCAGCCATTCGTCCAATCGAAGCGCTGCGTCAAAAACGCCAGCCAACCGAAATAATTGGGCTGGCCATGGATCATGATCATGCCGCCGGGATCGACCCCATTTGCGACCGCGGCCTTGGTATCTTGCGGTGCCGGATAGGAGACGTGGATGGATTTGTAGTAGCCGCTTCCCGGATTGCGCCAATCGAGGAGATAGAGCCCTTCAGGCGTCTTCTCGTCGCCTTCCTGCCGCTTGTGACCAACGGGGTTACCGCCGAGCGCGACCGCATATTCGCGGATCGTCTGGCCACCGTGAAAGAGCTGCAAGAGCCGCCGTTCCTTGTGGACGACGACCCTATCCGCAACGTCGGCCGCCGCAGCCGAGACGGAGCCGGCCAGCACCGCCATGACCATGATCGACGCAACCCGCATTTCGCACCCCCCCGTCGCGTTACCATCATCACAAGCCACCAAAAGAACAAGGCGGCTGCATGGCTGCAACCGCCCTGTTTATAAAGATCGCGATGCTCGCGCTATCAGCCGTGAGCGATCGGCGCACCCCAGCTGCCCCAGATGTAGATGGAGAAGAAGAGGAAGAGCCAGACGACGTCAACGAAGTGCCAGTACCAGGCGGCCGCTTCGAAGCCGAAGTGCTGCTTGGGCGTGAAATCGCCACGCAGGGCACGGATGAGGCAGACGAGCAGGAAGATCGTGCCGACCAGAACGTGGAAGCCGTGGAAGCCGGTCGCCATGAAGAAGGTCGCGCCGTAGATCGAGTCCTTGAAGGCGAACGGAGCGTGGGCGTATTCGTAGCCCTGAACGAAGGAGAACAGCACGCCGAGCGCGACCGTCAGCATCAGGCCCGAGATCAGGCCCTTGCGGTCGTTGTGCAGGAGCGCGTGGTGTGCCCAGGTGACCGTCGTGCCCGAAAGCAGCAGGATGACGGTGTTGTAGAGCGGCAGGTGCCACGGATCGAGCACTTCGATGCCCTTCGGCGGCCAGACGCCGCCGGTGAAGGTGGCGCGGGTTGCCTGGATGGCTTCGCCCGGGAACAGGCTCGCATCGAAGAAGGCCCAGAACCAGGCCACGAAGAACATCACTTCCGAAGCGATGAACATGATCATGCCGTAGCGCAGGTGCAGCGACACGACACGGGTGTGGTGGCCCTCATGCGCTTCCTTCACCGTATCCGACCACCAGCCGAACATCGTGTAGAGAACGATGATGAGACCGGCGAGCAGGATCCAGACGTTGGCGAGCTCGAGGCCAAAGATCTTCAGCGAGCTGCCTGCGAGGTAACGCATGTAGCAGATGCCGCCGAAAGCCATGACGAAGGCGCCGATCGAGGCAAGCAACGGCCAGGGGCTCGGGTCGATGATGTGGTAGTCGTGATTCTTCTGATGCGCACCGGCCATGTCAGTAATCCCCGAAATGTCTCTCTCTTGTCGCCCTTCCGGCATAGCCGAAAAGGACCTCCAGTCAAAGTTTGTTCTCTTCCGTCTTCACCTGCGCCACCGGTTTCGACGGTTCGCGCGGGTAGAAGGTGTAGGAAAGCGTCAACGTCTTGATGTCCTTGGTCTCCACCGCCTTGACGATCTCCGGATCGACGAAGAATACCACTGGCATCTCCATCTCCTCTCCCGGCTGCAGCGTCGTCTCAGTGAAGCAGAAGCACTGTACCTTGTTGAAATAGGCACCGGCCTGCATCGGCGTGACGTTGAAGGTCGCCTGGCCCGTCGTCGGCTTCGACGACAGGTTCTTCGCCCGGTACATCACCTGCACGGTTTCGCCGATGCGGATATCGATGTCGCGCTGGACCGGCTTGAACTCCCAGGGCAGACCGCCCGAGGTGTTCGCGTCGAAGGTGACCCTCACCTTCTCGTCCAGGATCACGTCCGAAGCCTGCTCGACGCGCTGCGTCGTACCGTTATAGCCGGTGACGCGGCAGAACATGTCGTAGAGCGGCACGGCGGCATAGGCCATGCCGACCATGCCGGCGACGAAGGCAAGGCAAGTGCCGACGACGACGCGGTTCGAGCGCTGTTTGGGCGTGGTTTCCGATGAATTCGTCATGCCATCCCGCCTCAGTTGACCATGCCGTTGCCGAACTTGATCAGCGTGACGATGTAGAACAGGACGACAAGCCCGAAGAGGACGAAGCCGAGCGCGATGTTGCGACCGCGGCGCGATTTCTTCTGGGCATCAGTGAGCTTGACGGTTTCCATCAGGCAATACTCCCGGCGTGCAGCCAGATATTGACGATCAGGTGATCCGCCATCAGGGCGGAGAAGATCACGAACAGATACATGATCGAGAAGGCAAACAGCTTCTTGGCGGGCAGCATGCGCTCATCCGTCTCAGGCATGCGCAGCACGCCGATCGAATACCCGATGAAGCCGAGACCGAGGGCCGCTGCCACGAGGCCGTAACCGATGCTCGCGAAACCGAGCAAGGTGGGACAGATACCGATCAGCGCGGTCAGCACGGCATAGATGACGATCTGCTTCTTGGTGGTCGCCTGGCCGCAGACATTCGGCATCATCGGCACGCCGACGGCGCCATAGTCGCCCATCTTGAAGAGGGCAAGCGCCCAGAAATGGGCTGGCGTCCACAGGAAGGTGATCAGGAAGAGAACGATGCTTTCGATCGATACGGCGCCGGTGACGCAGGCCCAGCCGATCATCGGCGGGAAAGCACCGGCCGCACCGCCGATGACGATGTTCTGCGGCGTCGAGCGCTTCAGCCACATCGTGTAGATGACCACGTAGAAGAAGATTGTGAAGGCGAGCAACCCGGCTGCGAGCCAATTGACGGCGAGCCCGAGGATGATCACGGAAAAGGCGGAGAGCGTCAGACCGAAAGCCAGCGCTTCCTGCGGCAGGATCTTGCCTGCCGGGATCGGGCGCTTGGCGGTACGGCTCATCACTGCGTCGATATCGGCGTCATACCACATGTTCAGCGCACCGGAGGCGCCGGCGCCGACGGCGATGCAGAGAATAGCGATGAAGCCGATGAAGGGATTGATGTGGCCCGGCGCGAGCACCAGCCCGGCGAGTGCCGTAAAGACGACGAGGGACATGACACGTGGCTTCAGAAGCTCGAAATAATCGCGCGCAGAGGCTTCGGACAGGCGCGCAACGCCTTCCATGCCGACTGCTTCGTGATTGTCGATGACCGTCATGTCGTGTCCCTGTGCAAGTCCCGGCCGCAATGGCCGTGTGTCGCCGGTTTCCCGGCGGGGTGAAGCCGCCGGAACCGGCGGCTTCTGTTCGTTGCCCGTCACTTGATGCGCGGGAGCTGCTCCCACTGGTGGAACGGCGGCGGCGACGACAGCTGCCATTCCAGAGTGTTCGCGCCCTCGCCCCACGGGTTGTCGCCTGCGACGCGCTTCTTGGCGAAGGCTTCGAAGACGCCGAAGAGGAAGATCAGCACGCCGACGGCTGCGATGTAGGAGCCGTAGGACGAAACCATGTTCCAGCCGGCATAGGCATCCGGATAGTCGATGTAGCGGCGCGGCATGCCGGCGAGGCCGAGGAAGTGCTGCGGGAAGAAGATCAGGTTCACGCCAATGAACATGACCCAGAAGTGCAGCTTGCCGACGAACTCGGAGTACATGTAGCCGGTCATCTTCGGGAACCAGTAGTACCAGGCCGCGAAGATCGCGAAGACGGCGCCGAGCGACAGAACGTAGTGGAAGTGAGCAACCACGTAGTAGGTGTCGTGCAGCGAACGGTCGAGGCCGGCGTTGGCGAGCTGAACGCCCGTGACGCCACCGACGGTGAACAGGAAGATGAAGCCGATCGCCCAGACCATCGGGGTCGTGAAGCGGATCGAACCACCCCACATCGTCGCGATCCACGAGAAGATCTTAACGCCGGTCGGAACAGCGATAACCATCGTCGCGAAGACGAAGTAGCGCTGCGTGTCGAGCGACATGCCGACGGTGTACATGTGGTGCGCCCACACGATGAAGCCGACGGCGCCGATCGCGACCATGGCGTAGGCCATACCGAGGTAGCCGAAGATCGGCTTGCGCGAGAAGGTGGAGACGATGTGGCTGACGATGCCGAAGCCCGGCAGGATCAGGATGTACACTTCCGGGTGACCGAAGAACCAGAACAGGTGCTGGAACAGGATCGGGTCGCCGCCGCCTTCAGGCGCAAAGAAGGCCGTGCCGAAGTTGCGGTCGGTGAGCAGCATGGTGATGCCGCCTGCCAGAACCGGCAGCGAGAGCAGAAGCAGGAAGGCGGTGATCAGAACCGACCAGGCAAAGAGCGGCATCTTGTGCAGCGTCATGCCCGGAGCGCGCATGTTCAGGATCGTAGTGATGAAGTTGATCGCACCGAGGATCGAGGATGCGCCAGCGATGTGCAGGCCGAGGATCACGAAATCCATGGCCGGCCCGGGCATGCCCGATGTCGAGAATGGCGGATAGATCGTCCACCCGCCGCCTGCACCATAGGCACCGGCCGGTCCCTCGACGAACATCGACAGGAGCACCAGCAGGAAGGCCGGGATGATCAGCCAGAAGGAGATGTTGTTCATGCGCGGGAACGCCATGTCCGGCGCACCGATCATGATCGGAACCATCCAGTTGGCGAAGCCGCCGATCAGCGCGGGCATGACCATGAAGAAGATCATGATGAGCGCGTGCGCGGTCGTGAACACGTTGAACATGTGCTTGCCGCCGTCGATGGCAGCATCACCCTCGAAGCCGTAGACCATCTGCGCCAGACCGTGGAAGATCTGGATGCCCGGCTCCTGCAGTTCGGCGCGCATGAACACCGAGAGCGTGCCGCCGATGATGCCCGCGAAAATCGCGAAGATCAGGTACAGCGTGCCGATGTCCTTGTGGTTGGTCGACAGGAACCAGCGCTGAAAGAAGCTCAGAGGCTTATGCGCATGGTCTGCGTGGCCATGATCGGAGTGATCATGGCGTTGATCGTGATGAACGGCTGTTCCAGCCATGGGTCGAGCTCCCCTTCCGATTACTGTGCGGCGTTTGCGGCGACGTCGACGGTCTTGGCCGCATCGATGGACGCCATGAGCGCCTTGTTCGCATCGCCGAGATTGGTAGCGGCGGCTGCGAGCCAGGTGTCGTATTTTTCCTGCGAAACAACGCGGATCGCGATCGGCATATAGGCGTGATCCTTGCCGCAGAGCTCGGAACACTGGCCGTAGTACAGACCTTCGCGGTCAGCCTTGAACCAGGTTTCGTTCAGGCGGCCGGGAACGGCATCGATCTTCACGCCGAAGGCAGGCATTGCGAAGGCATGGATCACGTCGGCGGCGGTGACGAGGACACGAACCGTCTTGCCGACTGGAATGACAACTTCGTTGTCGACGGCGAGCAGGCGCGGATATTCCTTCTTGTCTTCCTTGCCGAGGGCGGCGCGATCTTCATCCTTCACCAGCAGGCTGTCGAAGGAGAGCGGGCTTTCGCCGACTTCATATTCATAGGACCAGTACCACTGGTTGCCGGTCGCCTTGACTGTCAGGTCCGGATTGGCCGGCGGCGTGAGCTGCGCGGTCAGGAGCTGGAAGGACGGAATGGCGAGGAAAAGAAGCACGATGACCGGACCGACGGTCCAGACGACTTCGATGGCGGTGTTGTGGCTGGTCTTGGAGGGAACCGGGTTAGCACTCTCGCGGAACTTGACCACGACGATGACCAGCAGGAGGAGAACGAAGAGGGTGATCGGAATGATGAACCACAGGGTATAATGTTCAAACCACGTGATTTCTTCCATGATGCCCGTAGCGGCCGACTGAAAGTTTGTCTGCCAATCGACAGGCTTGTCAGCAAAGGCGCTCGAAGCAAAAAGCAGACAGGCAAGCGCTGCCAGAACTGCATAAGCCTTGTTTTTCACAATATGTCTCCCCAATGCGCTTGATCAGGATCAAACCGGAACGCAGAATCCCTGCGATACTGCTGCGCTTCAAACCACAGTTTGTCCGATGCCGCAACATCTGACCAATCAACCCCATGCGGCATTTTTGCACAAACGCATCTTTTCACACAGGCACCCCTTAGAAGCCGTCACGAATCGACTTATATGACGTCTTCCGCGCCCCTAAAGGCGCGATCGCACGCGGTTCGCGCGGCAACACACGGGATAGGGCCTTAACCCGCCCAATTTCCGCCATATGACGCTGGAATGTGCCCCGCAGGGCTTTTCATTTATTCCCGCGCGCTTCAAGAATAGCCCTGATGATTCGACGTTTTGAGGTTTACATGGGCCTGCCCCTCTTTTCGCGACTGTCGGCCTTCGCCGCCTTCGGCCTTGCCGTTCTCGCTCTCCCCGCTCAGAGCCTGGCCCAGCAGCCCGCCGGAACACCCGGCACGGTCAAGTCCAACCACGGCGCGTGGTCGATCGTTTGCGATCAGCCGGCAGGCGCATCCACCGACCAGTGCGCGCTGATGCAGAACGTCATTGCCGAGGACCGGCCGGAAGTCGGCCTGTCGGTGGTCGTGCTGAAGACGGCGGACCGCAAGGCGAAGATCCTGCGCGTGCTCGCTCCGCTCGGCGTGCTGCTGCCAAACGGCCTCGGCCTCAATGTCGACGGCAAGGATATTGGCCGCGCCTACTTCGTGCGCTGCTTCTCCGACGGCTGCTATGCGGAAGTCGTGCTTGAAGATGAATTGCTGAAGACCTTCCGCTCCGGCGCGACGGCGACCTTCATCGTCTTCCAGTCGCCGGAAGAAGGCATCGGCATCCCGGTCGATCTCAAGGGCTTCGGCGAAGGCTACGACGCGCTGCCGTGATCGGTCGCCGGACCCCACGCAAACAAGACACAGGGCCGCGCTTCGAGCGCGGCTTTTTTATTGGCAGCCGCCGGCACAAACGACAAAGCCCGGATCGACGATCCGGGCTTTGTCGTATTTAGAGACGTCAAGCTTTAGATGATATCGGTTCCGGCGATCTTGATGCCGAAGCCTTCGAGGCCGACATAGTGGCGCTCCCGCGAGGCAAGAAGGCGGATAGAACTGATGCCGAGATCCTTCAGGATCTGGGCGCCGAGGCCGATTTCCAGCCATTCGTTCTCGCGCGCCTGCGCCTCGTCATGTGCTTCACGATCGTGTTTGCCCTTGCGGGCCGTTTGCGACACGCCGACGCCGACCGATCCTTCGCGCAGGTAGACGATGACCCCCCTGCCCTCGTCGGCCATGCGCTTCATGATGCGATCGATCTGGCAGTCCTTGCCGAACACGTCGGCGCCGACATTTTCGAGATGCAGGCGGACCGGAATGTCAACGCCATCGCGAATATCGCCGAAGACGACGGCGAGATGCTGCATCGGATCCCAGGGCAGCGAATAGGAATGCCCCTTGGCCGCACCGTAGGGTGTTTCGATATCGAAGGATCCGCCCTGCTCGATCAGGGTTTCCTTGCGTTGGCGGTAGGCGATGAGGTCGGCGACCGAAACCTGTTTCAGCCCATGGGTCTCGGCAAAGCTCGCGACCTGCGGTCCGCGCATGACGGTGCCGTCATCGTTGACGAGTTCGCAGATGACGCCGATCGGCGGCAGGCTTGCGAGCTTGCAGAGGTCGACGGCGGCTTCCGTGTGACCGGAGCGCATGAGAACGCCGCCTTCGCGGGCGACCAACGGGAAGATGTGGCCCGGGCGAACGAAGTCCGTCGGCCCGACATTGGGGTTGGCGAGGTTGCGCACCGTCAACGTACGGTCATCGGCGGAAATGCCGGTCGTGGTGCCGTGCTTGAAATCGACCGAGACGGTGAAGGCCGTCGTATGGGCAGAATCGTTTTCAGCAACCATGGCATTGAGGTTGAGGCGTTTCGCCTCCTCGCGCGGCATCGGCGTGCAGACGATGCCCGACGTGTGGCGCACGATGAAGGCCATCTTCTCCGGCGTGCAATGCACCGCGGCGACGATCAAATCGCCCTCGTTCTCGCGGCCGTCATCATCGGTCACGACAACGATTTCGCCGGCCTCGAAGGCGCGGATGGCGTCGACGACACGCTTCTGGTCATAGGACATGGTGCTCTTCCCGAAATAGAGGGCGAATTACTTACAGCGCCGCGCGTCTCGTAGACGAGCAAAGGTCGCTGTAACACTTTAAGTTGCTGCATAATTTTGTCCTTAAATCGATTCCGATTTAAGGAATTATGCAGTAAGCCGGCCGGTCTGGCCGCGGTCACGCAGGTAGTGATCGGCGATCGTGCAGGCAAGCATCGCCTCGCCGATCGGCACGGCGCGGATGCCGACGCAGGGGTCGTGGCGGCCCTTGGTGCGGACATCGACTTCCTTGCCATCGCTGTCGACCGAGCGGCGCTCGGTGAGGATCGACGACGTCGGCTTGATGGCAAAACGCGCGATCACGGGTTCGCCGGTGGCGATGCCGCCGAGAATACCGCCGGCATGATTGGAGAGGAAGACCGGCTTGCCGTCGGCGCCGATGCGCATCTCGTCGGCGTTCTCCTCACCGGTGATCTCGGCCGCACCGAAGCCGTTGCCGATCTCGACGCCTTTGACGGCGTTGATCGACATCAGGTTGGAGGCAATGTCCTGATCGAGCTTGGCATAGATCGGCGCGCCGATGCCGGCGGGCACGCCCTCGGCGACCACTTCGACGACGGCGCCGATCGAGGAGCCGGCCTTGCGGATGCCGTCGAGATATTCCTCCCAAACCGGCACGATCTCCGGATCCGGCGCGAAGAAGGGGTTGTTGCCCACCTCGGCCCAATCCCAGTTGGCCCGGTTGATCTTGTGCTTGCCGATCTGGACGAGGGCGCCGCGCACGACGAGCCCCGGAACGACCTTGCGGGCGATGCCGCCGGCGGCAACGCGCGCCGCGGTCTCGCGCGCCGAGGAACGGCCGCCGCCGCGATAGTCGCGGATGCCGTATTTCAGATCATAGGTGTAGTCGGCGTGGCCAGGACGGTAACGCTTGGCGATCTCGGAATAGTCCTTCGAACGCTGGTCGGTGTTCTCGATCAGCATGGAGATCGGCGTCCCGGTCGAGATCATCGTCTCGCCGTCCTCGTCGAACATCACGCCGGAGAGCACCTTGACGAGATCATCCTCGCGGCGCTGCGTCACGAAACGCGACTGCCCGGGCTTGCGCTTGTCGAGCCAGGCCTGAAGTTCGGCGAGCGTGAAACGGACGCCGGGCGGGCAACCATCCACCACGCAGCCAAGCGCCGGGCCGTGGCTTTCGCCCCAGGTGGTGACGCGGAAGAGGTGACCGAAAGTGTTATGCGACATGAAGGCTACCGGACCTTAAGCAAGCAACGGCCGTACGTTTTTCGTACACGGATGCCCTCTCTTAGTGGAAAGCCGGGGACGGGGAAAGACTTTTGCGCCTGCCGCCGTCGCTTCGTCACGATGCCAGGCGCAGGCTGCGGTCGGTCGCAAAGGCGAGGAACTTCTCCGCGCTCAACGGCCGGGAGAAGGCATAGCCCTGCAGGACGTCGCAGCCGAGGATGCCGAGCATCTCCGCATGTGCCATCGTCTCGACACCTTCGGCAACGGTCTCGATGTTGAGCGAGCGGGCGATCTCGATGATCGAACGGACCAGGGCCTGCTCCCGCCGCGCGCTCAGAACCGGAACGACGAGCTGCCGATCGATCTTCAGCCGCTTCGGCTTGATCTTCAGCAGGCTGACGATCGAGGTATGACCGGTGCCGAAGTCATCGAGCTCGATATCGATGCCGAGTTTCTTGATACCTTCGATGTTGGTGGCAACGATGTCGTCGCTCTCGTCGAGGAAGATCGATTCCACCAGTTCGAAACAGATCTGGCCGGGCGCGATGCTCAAGCCTTCGAGCGAGGACAGCAGATCATCCTCCTGAAGCCGCTTCGCCGAAACGTTGACGGAGATCTTGGGAACTCTGAGGCCGGCGGCCGCCCAGCGCATGTGGTCGATCAGCGATTTCTCCAGCACGAGGCGATCAAGCGCCGCCATGACATTCAATTCCTCCGCGATGCCAAGGAAACGATCCGGCGTCAGGATGCCCTCACGCGGGTGGTTCCAGCGCACCAGCGCCTCCACCCCGCACAGCGCAAGCGTGGTCGCGTCGAACTGTGGCTGATACCAGGGTTCGAACTCGTCCCGTTCGATGCCTTCGAGGATCTCGTCGGCGATCCGCTTGGCCGTCACCACTTCGGCCTGCAACACCTCGGTGAAGAACTGATAACGATTACGGCCCGCCTCCTTGGCCCGGTAGAGCGCGATATCGGCATTGACGAGCAGCTTGCGCGCATCGATCTCCGCGCCACGGCCCACCGCCACACCGATGCTGACACCGAAGCGGCAGGGAAAACCGTTGTAATCGACCGGCTGGCGCATCGCGGCGATGATCCGGTCACAGCGCGCCGCCAGCGCCGCCTCGCCCGGCGCACCGGTGACCGCGACCACGAACTCATCACCACCGATGCGGGCGATGATATCGCCGGGCCGGATATTTGCCCGGAGGATTTCGGAAGCGTGGATCAGCATGGCGTCCCCGGCTGCGTGGCCGAGCGTGTCATTGATCTGCTTGAAACGGTCGAGATCGATATGGAGGATGGCGATATCCTCGAGATCACCGGCCCTCGCCAGCCGCTCCAGCGCCTTGTCGAGCATGCGGCGATTTCCAAGACCGGTCAGGGGATCGTGCAGGGCGTTGTGCTCGATCCGTACCCGCGCCTGCTCCAACTCGGCGTTCTTCGCATCCGCCATCGCCTTGGCTGCCCGCAACTGCTCGGTCATCAGCACGTCTTCGGTGACGTCGAGCGCCATGCCGACGAATTTGCGTGCGCCATCCGGCGCCACATGAAGCTTGCCGACCGACCGGATGTGGCGGACGCCGCCAGCCGGCAGAAACACGCGCGCCTGGTGCACATAGGTCTCGTCCGCCGCGATTGCGCGGTTGACCGCGTCCAGCGCCGGCGCCCGATCATCGGGATGAAGCGCGGTGAGCCATGTCTCCTCGTTGGTGGTCCCATCGGTGTAGACGAGGCCGTAGAGCTGGTGCATGCGGTCGTCCCAATAGGTCAGTCCGCTATCGAGGTCCGCCTCCCACATGCCGCATCGATAGGAATCGAGTGCCAGGTCGAGCCGGCGTGAAAGCAGTTCAAGATCCTGCTCACGCTCGTAAAGACCTTTCAGTGCCTGTTCGAGCTCGAGGTTCTGTTGATCGACCTGGGCCTTGGCCGCAGTCAGCCGCTCGGTCTTCATAACGTCGTCTGTGACGTCCCAACTGATGCCGGTGACCTTTGCGCGCCCATCGGCGCCGCGGTGGCTGGATCCGACGTTGCGGATGTGGCGCAAGGTTCCGTCAGACAGCACGACCCGGTATTGCGAGCGATATTCCAGGCCGTCGTCCAGGCTGCGGAACAGCGCGTTGGCGGCGATGCCGATGTCCTCCGGATGCACTGTTGCGCGCCACTCCTCATAGGTCGGTTCCTCCAGATGGACCTCCAGCCCATGCAGGTGGAACATGCGATCGTCCCAGGAGCGCTGCTGCGTTTCGACGTCGATCTCCCAGACGCCGATCTTGGACGCGTCGAGCGCGAGGTTCAGCCGGTGGGAGAGCGTCATCACCTCCCCTTCCCGCGCTTTCAGCTTGGCAATGTTGCGCTGCCGTTCGTTGAAGAGCCCGCCGGTCAAGAGGATCGGGATTACCACGATTGCGACAGCGGCGGCGATCGCCAAGCGAATGGCATCGATGTTTTCGGGAAGCTGGTCCCACTCGCCAACCGGCATGGCTGCGAGCTCCCAAGCGCCACCCGCCAGATCCAGCCGACGCGTCACCGGTGCCTTGCGGAAAAGCGCGTCGTCGCCGAAGAACGCATCCTGGATCCGCTCCTGCTCGGAGATATCCCTGATCGCGAGGTGAACGTCGACGTGGCGATGATCCTTCGTCAGTTCCGGCGTTTCGCTACCCGCCTCCAGAAGACGCGCGGCGCGATAGAGCGCCCTTTCATCGATGATGGCCTCGACATAGCCCCAGCGCTCCATCCGTCCCTGGATCTTGGAAAAGACAGGCAAGAAAAGCTCGAAGCCGTTGCGGCCGCTCGGCAAGCGAATGGGGCCGATCATCACGGGTCTCACCGTCGACGATGCGCGTTCTATCGCGTGCCTTGTCGCGCCGAACCTGTTGAAATCGGTGCCGACGAACCATTGCTGGCTTTCACGCGGAAAGGCGATCCGCACAACACCGGCGGGCGCAGCCGAAGCGCGCACCATCTGCGGGTTCTGGAGAAGAAGCTTCGTTGCCATGACGGTAAAATCGTCAGGCGTCATCGCCGGGTGCACGCCGATGCTGTTGGCAAATCCGTTCAGCGCGGCGATGTTGGTGTTTATCTCCGATTGCAACCGGTTGGCGATGAGGTTCAGTTCGTTCTCGACATCGATCCTGAGGTCACTCTGGAAGTTTTCGCGATTCTGCCGCTCATAGACGTACTCGCCGGCAAACACGACGAGGCCGGCGATCGCCGCTGGTATGAGCGATGGTTTCGCAAATCTGGCTGCCGCCCGAATGCGCTGGCGCAGAACGTCGATGATCTTCAATCTTTTCCCCTCGATCCCCAACCAAAGGTAGCGAGCGAACCTTAAGATTGGCTTTCGTCACAAATCCTTGGAAAACCCTATGATTCATGGGGAAATCAATATTCCGCCTCCCCTACTTCGACGCTCCCCCGCTTGAAAAAAACGATGTCGCCGTCCAGTCTTGCGGCGTCGGACAGGCCATCAAAAAACCGGGGCCTGACGGCCAAAAGCCAAGTTACAAGGCAATTTTTGCCACAATCGGGGACCAAGGGTGATGACAAGAATGTTCGCAGAATCGTTGAAAAGGGCAAGAAAGATGCGTTTTGTCATTGCCGCGCTCATGGCCGCCGCCGGCTTGCTTTCGCCTTTGTCCGCTCTTGCGGAAAGCGCCGACGTGGAAGCGACCATTACGGGTGTCGACACCGAACGTCTCAGCCTGCAGCTCGATGACGGCAAGAGCTACCAGGCACCCGAAGAATTCAATTTCGAGGGCCTGAAGGAGGGCGTGAAGGTGCTGGTCTTCTATACCGAAGTCGATGGCAAGCGGGTCATCAACGACCTCGAAATCGTACAGTAAGCAGCGACCCGTCCCTCAGATCACGCAATTCCGGACGGGAAACCGTTCCATACTTTTCCTGGCATTGCTTTGGGGCGGGTTATCGTTCCGGCCGTCAGATCCAGCCGATGGCACCGCCGGAAATGCGCAGAAGGCGATCCTGCGGGATCGCCGCAGACGCAGCCTCTTCGGCCTCCATTTCTCCAAAGAGCTTGAAAAGCGATCGGATGACACCGCCGTGGCTGACGCAGACGGTCGGCTTCGTCACGTCCTTTAGCCAGGCGGCAACACGCCAGGACAGGATTTCGTAACTCTCGGCATCAGGTCCCGGCGGAATGAAGTCCCACTTCACCGCGCGCCGTTCGGCGATCCTTTGCGGCGCCGAGCGCTTGAGCTCGGGAAGCGTGTGCCCTTCCCAGTCACCGAAGGATACCTCCTTCAGCCGTTCGTCGGTACGGTAGGCGGCGGGATCGAGCCCCATCGCCAGCCTCACGCGCTCCATGGTCTCGCGCGTGCGGCCAAGCGGGCTCGCGACGAAATCGAAATGCGCGGCGTCGGTGCCGAGGATACCGGCGAGTGCTGCGCCATTGCCGGTCGCCTGCTGGCGACCGAAATCATTGAGCGGGATGTCCTTCTGCCCCTGGAGCCGGCTTTCGGCATTCCAGTCGGTCTGTCCGTGACGGATCACATAGATCAGCACAACATGTCTCCGGGCAGCGGGGCCGTCGAACCGGCAAGCCGTGCCGATCAGTCCTTGAGCACGGAGATATCGGGCGCGTCCACCGCCTTCATGCCGACGACATGGTAACCGCTGTCGGCGTGGTGGACTTCACCGGTGACCGAACGCGAGAGGTCGGAGAGCATGTAGAGGCCGACGTCGCCGACTTCCTCGATCGTCACGGTGCGGCGCAGCGGCGCGTTGTACTCGTTCCACTTGAGGATATAGCGGAAGTCGCCGATGCCGGAGGCGGCCAGGGTCTTGATCGGGCCGGCGGAGATGGCGTTGACGCGAATGTTCTTCGGGCCGAGGTCGACCGCGAGGTACTTCACGCTGGCTTCGAGCGCAGCCTTGGCGACACCCATGACGTTGTAGTTCGGCATTACCTTTTCGGCGCCGTAGTAGGTCAGGGTCAGCATCGAGCCGCCATCGGTCATCAGCTTTTCAGCACGACGGGCAACCGCGGTGAACGAGTAGACCGAAATCTGCATCGTCTTGGCGAAGTTCTCGGGCGAGGTATCGACGTAGCGGCCGGTGAGTTCGTCCTTGTCGGAGAAACCGATCGCGTGCACCACGAAGTCGATCTTGCCCCATTGCTTTTCGAGCGTATCGAAGACGGCGTCGATGCTGGCTTCGTCGCTAACGTCGCAATGGCCGGCCATGAAGCCGTCGATCTCGGCGAGCAGCGGCTCGACGCGCTTCTTGAGCGCATCACCCTGATAGGTCAACGCAACTTCACCACCCTGCGCGTGGATGGCCTTGGCAATGCCCCATGCGATGGAACGGTTGTTTGCAACGCCCATAATGACGCCGCGTTTGCCCTTCATCAGACCGGATGCCTGAGCCATGGTAAGTCCCCAATACTATTTCCAGCAACGGCCGGCGCCGGTGCCAAAGTTCACAAATGTCATAGACACCCCACCGAACGGGTGCGGCAAATTGTCGAGAATTGCCTATGGCATAGTGGCAAGGGTGGTTCAAGCGCGCCTGAGATCAGGAACTGTTAGTCCCCGTAATATTGGTTCAAAGTGTCAGCGAACTGTCACAAATCGACCGTCACAGATAGAATCCGTCGCGCTGCGACTTCATCAGATCGGTCACCTTCTCATCCGGCGTGTCTTTCAGGACCAGCCGCAGCTCCACCAGGAGATCGCCATGGGTCCCGTAGGTTCCGGGCAGGCCCTGGCCTGCGAGACGGATGATCTTGTCCGAACCGGACCAGGCCGGCACGACGACGGTGACCGGACCAACCGGCGTCTCGATGCGCTCCTCGCAGCCGAGGACAGCACCCTGCAGATCGATCGGTAGGGTCGTGAGCAGGTCAAGGCCACGGGTGCGGAAGGTGCCGCTCTGATCGACCCTGAGCGTGACGACGACATCGCCGCGACTCATGCCGGTGACGCGATAACCCTGTTCCGCCAGGCGAATGGTCTGCCCATCGACGGCACCCGGGGGAATTTGAACCTTCAGGCTCTCGCCATCCGGAAGTTCGACAGTCAAGCGCTGGCGATTGATCAGGTCCCGGATGCTGACAGCCAGATCGACGGTAAGGTCGGGCACCTTCTCGGCGGTCTTTGCTGCGCGGCCGCGGATGCGCCGGACGATGGCTGCGACGAGTTCGGCTGCGGGCGCTGCGGCGCGCTGCATGAGCGGCGTATCCGTCCTGGCGACGGCTTCCGGCTGCGCCTCGGCCGCGGGTTCAGGCTTTACCTCGGCAGCTTGAGCCGTGCGTTCCGGCTCCTTGGCCGCTGTCGGTTTCGGCGCGGGCTTGGGCGATGGGTTCGCCGCCGGCTTCGGCGATGGCCGGGCCGACTTGGCACGTGCTTCGGCGCCGAAGATCTGCGAGATGGCGTCCTCGGCGGTCTCCGCGTCGACGGGCGCCTCCTCCTGCACATTGCCACGCATCTTTGCCTTCATCGCCTCCATGCGACGAAGCTCGGCCTCGCGGCGCGCATAGTCGTAGCGACTCCTGAGCTTCGGATCGCGCAGAAGCTCATAGGCCTTGCCTGCCTCGGCAAAGCGCTCGGCGGCAGTGGGGTCGTCCTGGTTATGGTCCGGATGCACGGCCTTTGCCAGCGAACGCCAGGCCGCCTTGATTTCGTCCTGCCCGGCGTTGCGCCGGACACCGAGGATCGCATAGGGATCACGCATGGCTTCTACCATCTTCTCTGATCGGCGGCCTCTCCTTGATGCCCGCCTTATGCCCCGAATGAAGGCGTCATTGTCGCCCGTCCACTGAGCATCGATGATCTGGAGAACTTGCTAAATAGTGGTTAGCCGCAACGGCGCCACCGGCTCTGGAATGAGCGTCGCGGACGATCGTTCGCACTTTTAGAGAATTGTGGTTAATCGCGAATTTCCGAGCGCTATCTCAGGCGCGCGGGCCGAAGCTCGTCAGATACCAGGCGCCATCGCCGCCCTGGCACGTGCTGCCGTCGAACTTTGCGATGCCCTCGTAGGAATGGCGCGTCGTGGTGAAGCGGCGGCAGAGCATGCCGCTCGCGCGGTCTTCCTGAATGATGCTGATGACACCGGCGCTGCCAGAAGTCGCGTTGGCCCAAGGGATCGGGTTGATGCTACCGCCACCGAGTTCGGCCGATGTCACGGCATTGCGGACCATCACGGCGTCGGAGAGGCCATCGGAGGTCTTGGCGACGGGAACGGTACCCGTCGCGACCGTGCGGTCGACGCCGCTGCCAAAGAAATCGAGGCCCGCGCCCATGCAGCCAGAAAGCACCAGGACCGGCAGGCAAATTGCCGCGCTACGCAGCAAGGCGAAGGAATACCCCTTCTTGGTATCGATCCACTTTGCTATGTCTTGCACGGCAATCCTGTCAGACTCGCTGGAGCCGCACGCTGCTCGAGAAGGTCAACGTACAGGCTCCGACATTTTTGATGCGGAAACACCGGTCGGGTTCATCCCGAAGCATTTCCGCGCCAGACATCACGGCATTGGAAGGCAATAATGGCGGCGAATGAGTTAACAAGCGGTGACTTCACCGAATCAAATGAGCCCTTTTCCCTGTTTGGCACATGGCTGAAGGACGCGGAAGGCAGCGAAATCAACGACCCGAACGCGGTCGCGCTTGCCACCGTCGACAGCGACGGATTGCCGAACGTCCGCATGGTCTTGCTGAAGGGATTCGACGAACGCGGCTTCGTTTTCTACACGAATTTCGAGAGCCAGAAGGGCCAGGAAATCCTTGGCGCCCGCAAGGCAGCCATGTGCTTCCACTGGAAATCCCTGAGGCGTCAGGTGCGCGTGCGCGGTCCGGTCGAGATCGTGACCGACGAAGAGGCAGACGAATACTTCAAGAGCCGGCCGCGCGGCAGCCGCATCGGCGCCTGGGCATCGAAACAGTCACGCCCGCTAGAAGGCCGCTTCGCACTGGAAAAGGCCGTCGCCGAATACACCGCCCGCCACGCACTCGGCGAGATCCCGCGCCCGAGCTATTGGTCCGGCTTCCGCATCCGCCCGACCTCGATCGAATTCTGGCACGACCGCCCGTTCCGGCTGCATGACCGGATGGAGTTCCGTCGCGCAACACCCGAAGGCGGCTGGGAAAAGGTGCGCATGTACCCTTAATTGGCGGCCGTTCAGGCGCCCGCCAAGCGGAATGGGATGCCGGACGCCAGCGCCGAGACGTAACGTGCCCGCTGGAAATGACCATTCAGCGAAATGCGCGGCAACGCATGAAGGCTGAATTTCGCGCGTTCGACGAGCGTGCCGGGCTGGGTGGTGACCGCGAGGGAAAAACCGAGATCGGCGACGATGCGATGATCGCGTGCCGAGACGGCTGGTGCGTCGCCATAGGGATAGGCGAAGGCCAGAGGCTGCCGGCCGGTAATGGCCTCGACACGCTCCGCCGACTGGCGAATTTCTCGCCTTGCGTCGTCGCCGCTCAGGCGCGCGATTGAGCGATGGCTGATCGTGTGCGCGCCGAGGCTGGCCAGCGGGCTTTCGATCAACCGCCGAAGCCCTGTCTGATCCAAAGTCAGCCGTTCGGTAATCGCCAGCGGATCGATGCCGTGTTCGATCGCTACGGCGTTCAGCAATGCAATGGCCGTCGCTTCATCGCGGCTATGAACGACCGCCGCGACACGATTGAAGGCCGTCTGCTTGTCCGCAGTCGTATGCGTTGGCAGCGTCTCGACACCGTGACCGAAGTCGAACCGCAGCGTCTCCTTCGTCGCGAGCACGTCGGCGAGCGTTTCCCACCAGAGCGTATGGGTTCGATCGATGAAGCCCCCAGTGACAAACACGGTGAAGGGTGCGGCATGGCGCTCGAACACGGGCAGCGCATGCACGAGATTGTTCCGGTAGCCGTCATCAAGCGTAAGACAGGCGATCGGCCCGCCTCCGGCGGCCAGCGCATCCGGCAACTGTTCGAGCGGGACGAAGCGATAGCCGTCACGCTTCAGTGTCGTCAAAGCTGCGTCGAGGAATTCCGGCGTGATCTCCAGATGGGCGTTGGGATCGAAGGCACGCGCAAGCCTCGGCCGGACATGGTGCAGCGTGAAGATCGCCCCCTTGCCGCGCGCACCACCCATCAGCCCGACGCGGCTCAGCCCTCCGGCGACCTCCAGTCCGCCGGCGATGGCGGCGCGGCGAACAATTGTCGCGATCGTGCTCTTGATGTTCGGCCCCATGTTTCCCCGCGGCATACAGGCCTGGAAAGTTAACGGCGAGGGCGTTAAACCTTGTTGAACGGAGAGGACATTCATTGGCCATTTACCACGGCCCCGAAAACAGGGCGGGACCGCCACATTCCGCCCTAAAGTTGCAACAAAGACACGCACCTTGTCACAAAACGAAACAGCTTTGCGCCCGGCCGACGGCGCTTTCCGACGGGGATCGACATGAAAACTTTGCGCTGCCTCCTGCTTGCGATCTTCGCTTTCGCGCTTGGGTCCGCAACGGCAATCGCCGGAACCGCCTCGCTGGTACTGGATGCGCGCACCGGCAAAGTCCTCTCGGCCGAAAACCCTGACGTGCTCAACCATCCGGCCTCGCTGACCAAGATGATGACGGTCTACATGACCTTCGAGGCGCTGCGGCGCGGCGAACTTTCGTGGGACAGCAAAATCAAGGTCTCGAAGGCAGCCGCCGCCAAGCCACCGATGCGCCTCGGCCTCAAGTCCGGCATGACTATCACGGTTCGCGAGGCCGTGCTCGGCATGATCGTGCGCTCAGGCAACGACGCGGCGACGGCGATGGCGGAAAGGCTCGGAGGCTCCGAGGCCAACTTCGCCCGGATGATGACCGCCAAGGCGCGGCAGCTCGGCATGCGCAAGACGGTCTTCACCAACGCCTCCGGCTTGCCGGCCAGCCAGCAGGTGACGACAGCGCGTGAGATGGCGACGCTTGCCGTCGCGCTGATGCGCGACTTTCCCAGAGAATACCGGCTGTTTGCCACCGAGAGCTTCAGCTTCCGCGGCCGCAAGGTCCGCGGCCACAACAATCTGATGTATCGCTACGAGGGCATGGACGGCATCAAGACCGGCTATACCAACGCTTCCGGCTTCAATCTCGTCAGCGCCGTCAAGGACGGCAATCGCCGGGTGGTCGGCGTCGTGCTCGGTGGGCGGTCGGCGCGCAGCCGCGATGCCAAGATGGCGGCACTTCTCGATCGCCATGTCGGCAAGGCTTCGACTAAGATCGGGCGGCAGCTGGTCGCGTCCACCCGCGGCGGGAAGGTGGTCGAGGTGACGTCGGCCGCGACATTGGACGTTCCAATGCCCTTTGCCGCGCCCCAGCGGACGAAGCAGGATTCCGTTGCCGCTTTGATTGCGGCAACATCCACAGCCGCTATACCTGCGGAACGTCCCACCGAGGTGGCTGAGATCGAAACGACGGCGGCGGCACCGGCTGCAGCTGGCGGTTGGCAGATCCAGATTTCAGCGGCACCGTCTGCCGAGGCAGCCCGCATGCTGCTCGCTCAGGCACGCTCCGAAGCCGGCGCTCCCCTCGCCGGAGCCACACCCTACACTGAAGCTGTCGGCAAGGGCGCCAATGCCATCTACCGCGCCCGCTTCGTCGGGTTCTCGAGCCGTGATGCGGCAGCGGCCGCCTGCGATGCGCTCAAGCAGCGCTCCTATGATTGCATGATGCTGCCGTCACGCGGGTGAGCGGAGGCGGCGACAGAGGCAGCCTTCGTCATGTTTCCGCGATGATCCTGCGGAAACGATTGGCGGGCCACCAGTCACATTGCTCCTCGGTGTAGCCAAGGAGCAATCCCTCCTCGCGCTCATCTTCCGCGGCGCCGCACGATCTCGCCAGCATCCCCGTTGAACCTGAGTTCGTGGCTTGGCGTGGCGGTCTCCGGCGACGGAAATGACAGCTTGAAGACCGCCATGCAATCTTACGCCTGCGTGCCGCCGACCGTGATTTGATCCATGCGCAGATGCGGCTGGCCGACGCCGACTGGCACCCACTGGCCGGCCTTGCCGCAATTGCCGATGCCGGTGTCGAGCTTGGTGTCGTTACCGACCATGGTCACGCGCTTCATCGCGTCCGGACCGTTGCCGATCAGCATGGCGCCTTTCACGGGCGCGCCGATCTTGCCGTTCTCGATCAGGTAGGCCTCGGTGCAGCCGAAGACGAACTTGCCGGAGGTGATGTCCACCTGGCCGCCGCCGAAGGAAACGGCATAGATGCCCTTCTTGACCGAGGCGATGATTTCCTCCGGCGTCCTCTCGCCTGACAGCATGTAGGTATTGGTCATGCGCGGCATCGGCACATGGGCGTAGCCCTGGCGGCGGCCATTGCCGGTGGGCGTCATGCCCATCAGCCGGGCGTTCTGCCGGTCCTGCATGTAGCCGACGAGCTTGCCGTCCTCAATCAGAACGTTGTAGCCGGACGGCGTACCCTCGTCGTCGATCGAGATCGAACCACGGCGCGCCTCGATGGTGCCATCGTCGACGACGGTGACACCCTTGGCGGCGACCTGCTCGCCCATCAGGCCGGCAAAGGCCGACGTCTTCTTGCGATTGAAATCGCCTTCGAGGCCGTGGCCGACGGCTTCGTGCAGCATGACGCCCGGCCAACCGGAGGCAAGCACCACGTCCATGGTGCCGGCCGGCGCATCGATCGCTTCGAGATTGACAAGCGCCTGGCGCAGCGCCTCATCGGCGCCCGTCTTCCAGTTTTCCTCGGTGACGAAATCGCCGAAGCCGCGACGCCCGCCGGTGCCGAAGGAACCACTTTCCTGGCGATCGCCGTCACCGGTGACGACGGAGATGTTGATGCGGGTCATCGGCCTGACGTCATGCACGCGGTGGCCGTCGGCGCGGAGGATGTCGACAACCTGCCAGCTTGCCGCGATCGACGCCGTCACCTGCCGAACCTTGGGATCCTTGGCGCGCAGATAGGCGTCGATCTCCTGCAGCAGGGCAACCTTCGCCTCGAAGCTCGGCTCGCCGATCGGGTTCTCGTCGCCATAGAGCTTTTTGTTGGTGCGCTGCGGCGCGGCCGCATAGGAGCCGGCATAGCCGCGGGTGACCTGCGCCACCGCATCCGAGGCGCGGCGAAGCGCCGACAGCGAAAGCTCGCCTGAATGGGCGTAGCCGACCGCTTCTCCGGCGACGGCACGAAGACCGAAACCCTGGTCGGTGTTGAAGCTGCCGCCCTTCAGACGGCCGTTGTCGAAGGACAGCACCTCGGCTTGCGCATGTTCAAGAAAGAGCTCGCCGTCGTCGGCGCCGGCGAGCGTCTCCGAGAGAACCTTGCGGATCGTTGCCTCGTCGGCATCGAAGAGGCTCATCAGATCGGTGTTCATGGTGGTGCGCTCCCGCGTCGAGAAATTCTATCGCCTCCATTTAGGAAGGCCGCGGGTTCAAGCCAAGGAAAATATCACGTAAGCGATGCGTCCCAGCCTTCGAGGCGCTCCACTTTTTCGACGCCGGCAAAACGGGCAACACGCTCGAGCTCCGCATCGATGCGCTCCAGGCGGCCTGCCGACGCGCGGACGCCCGTCTCGAGCCAGAGCTTGCGCACGTCGAGGCTGCCGCGCTTGCGGTCCGCCTTCATGTCGATGCGGCCGATCATTCGGTCACCTTCGATCAGTGGAAAGACATAGTAGCCGTATTCGCGCTTGGCCTCGGGCACGAAGATCTCGATGCGATAGAAGAAGCCGAACAGGCGCTCCGAGCGGTTGCGGTCGCGCAGCAGTGGGTCGAAGGGGCTGAGCACCCGGACACGGCCCGGCGGTTCGGGAATATTGCCGAGCGCTTGCGGAAAACCGGTGAAGGCGAAGGCGGCGCGCGGGCGGCCACCATCGATCGCCTCGATCAACACTTCGCAAAGTTCATCGCGATGCTCGGCAACCCAGGTCTTCGCCTCGTCGGGGGATACGAGATCCCAGAAGGCGGCGATCTCGCCGTGGGTGGCAAAGCCCAGGCGTTCGAGCGCACTGCGGCAAGCCCAATCGATGAATTCCTGGTGGCTGACGTCGCCATCCTGATGATGCGGCGGGATCACCCGCTCGGTCAGATCATAGACCTTCTGGAAATTCTCACGCCGCGCGATCGCCAGTTTTCCGGTGCGCCAGAGCACTTCGAGTGCGGTCTTCGAGGGGTGCCAGTTCCACCAGCCACCGGATTCGTGCTCGGCTTCCTTGAGGTCGCGCGCCAGCACCGGTCCGCCCTCGGCGATGCGCTGATAGGTCTCGTCACAGCCCTTCTCGAAGCCCTCGCCGCGCCATTTTTGCCAGCGCTCGACGATCGTCTCGCCTTCCCATTTGAAGCGGTGCTTCCAGTAGCGGAAGAAGCTGCTCGGAATGATCGAGGCGTCGTGCGTCCAGTGCTCGAACAGGTCTCGATCATCTTCCAGAAGCGCCGTCAGATGTTCGCGGCGATAGGTCTGGTTGCGAGCAAACAGGATCTGGTGATGGGCGCGCTCGACCGTGGCGATGCTGTCCACCTGCACGAAGCCGATGTCGTGGATGAGCTTCAGCAGCCCCTCCTTGCCGAGCGCGCGGTTCGGAGCGCCGGAAAGGCCCTGCTTGGCGAGGAAGATGCGACGGGCGTCGCTGTTGGAAAGGCGAATCGTCATGGCGATAAGAATAGGCTTTTATTCCCATAATTCAAACTGGAGCAGGATGAGGAAATGTATGCGCCGTGTTCCGCCCGCATCTCGGTCCCGCGCCACCGCATTGCCCTTGTTGCCGGACTTGGCCTATAGAGCACCCCGAAAACGGCGCGGGCCGAAGATAGCGAGGGACGGAATGGACATCCGCTTTACCGATTGCGCGGTCCGCTTCGGCGAGCGGGTGGCCTTGCACCCGTTGAACTTGGCGCTCAGTGAAAAGCGCGTCGGTATCATCGGTCTCAACGGTTCCGGCAAGACCACTTTCGCCCGGCTGATCAATGGCCTGGTCAAGCCTTCCTCGGGTCGAGTGACGGTCAACGGGCTGAACACGGTCGAAGACGATCGCGCCGTGCTTTCCGAAGCCGGCTTTATCTTCCAGAATCCGCAGCACCAGCTGATCATGCCCATCGTTGCCGAGGACATCGCCTTCGGCTTGAAGAACCGCGGGCTTCCTCGCGAGGAAATCGACCGCCGCATGCAAGGCGCGCTGTCGCGCTTCGGTATCGAACATCTGGCACGACGGCGTGTGCACGAGCTTTCGGGCGGCGAGACGCAGCTCGTCGCCATGGCAAGCGTCGTCGTCACCGATCCGAAAATCCTCATCCTCGATGAGCCGACGAACCAGCTCGACCTGCGCAATCGACGCCGCGTCGCCGAAACGATCGAGGGGCTGCCGGAGGATACGGTGGTGATCACCCACGATCTTGCACTCGTCGAAAACGTCGACCGGCTGCTGCTCTTCCACGAGGGGCGGCTTGCGGCCGACGGCGACCCGCGCGAGACGATCCGCCGCTACCATGAGATCGCCGGATGCTGACGAGCCTGCACATCGAAGGCGACAGCCTGCTGCACCGCCTGCCGGTGAGAGTGAAGCTCATTGCACTCGTAGCCCTGAGCATCGTCCTCTTCCTCAGCGGTTCACTGGTGCTGCAGGCGATCGCCTTCGTCCTTGCCGCCGGCCTCTATCTTTCCGTCGGGCTCCCCCTGAAGGAGGCAATCGCGCGCGTCGGCATCGTCTTCCTGACGATCTTCTTTCTGGCCGCGGTCAACCTTTTTCTGCTGCCGGTCGGCGAGGTCGCGACCCTGACGCTGAGGCTGATGGCCCTGGTGCTGTTTGCGGCCGCCGTCACGGCGACGACGACGATCAGCGCCTTCATGGACGAGATCACTGTACTCTTGACCCCTTTCGAACGGCTGGGTTGGCTGCGGGCGGCCGATGTCAGCCTGGCGCTCGGGCTGGTGCTGCGCTTCGTGCCCGACATCTTCGCGCGCTACGAGGCGATCCGCGAGGCGCACCGCGCCCGCGGCCTGCCGATCCGACCGTTGACGATCATCGGGCCGCTGATCATCCTGACGCTCAAAGATGCCGATACCATCGCTGCGGCAATTGACGCGCGCGGATTTCGTCGCCAATAGATGCGAAAAATCTAATACACAGGGAACCGAACGTCATGAACACCAGAGATCTCGTCCTCATCGCCCTCTTCGCCGCGATCGTCGTCGTGCTCGGCCTCATTCCGCCGATCACGCTCGGCTTCATTCCGGTACCGATCACCGCCCAGTCGATGGGCGTGATGCTCGCCGGGTGCATTCTCGGCGCCAAGCGCGGCGCACTCGCCTTTCTGCTGTTCCTGCTTTTGGTCGCCATCGGCCTGCCGGTGCTCTCGGGCGGTCGCGGCGGTCTTGCCGTGTTGGCCGGCCCGTCCGGCGGCTTCATCATCGGCTGGGTCGTCGCCACCTTCGTCACCGGCCTGATTGCCGAGCGCGCGGTGCGCGAGGGCCAGGCGGAAACGCGCCAGTTCATCGGCTTCTTCCTCGCCTCCGTCCTCGGCGGCGTCGTCGTGCTTTATGCAATCGGCATGCCCTGGGTTTCGGCGGTTACCGGCACGCCGCTCCTGACCGTCGCCACCGGTTCGCTCGCCTTCATCCCGGGCGACCTCTTGAAGGCAGCGATCGCAACGCTGGCAGCCCGCGCCGTCTACGCCGGCTATCCGCTGCTGCCGGCACGCGCCTGAGCCGATGCCGTTTGCCGCCGCGATCCATCGCCACGCGGACGAACATCCGTATGCCCCGGCCTTCCGTATGGAGGGCCGGGTTTTCACTTTCGATGAGCTGAAGCGCTTCGCCGGACAGCTCGTTGCGGCATTCGACGATTTGGCGGGGGTTGCCGGGCACCGCAGCGTGCTTGGCGGCCGCGCATGCCTGATCGTACTTGAGGCCGGCAATCATCCACTCTTCGCCGCCGCCTTTCTCGCCGCCACCAGCCAAGGTAACTGTGTCGCGCTCATCGACCCGCATCTGCCGGCCGCAACCCGCCAGGCCATGCGCGACCGCTTGTCTCCCGATCTGATCGTCAGCGCCAATGGCGCGGACTTGTCTCTTCACGCTCCGGCAAGCGGCGAGACGCGATCCTTCATCGAGGAGGACGGTGGAGATCGAGCACCGCTCGCAGTCGGGGAGGACGGCGAGCCGTTTCTGGTCGTTTTCACCTCGGGAACGACCGGCGCGCCGAAAGCGATCATCCGTGATCGCGGCTCGTGGCGCAGGAGCCTGGCCACCGGCGCGCGCTTTTTCGGCATCGACCATGGCACCCGCACCTTTGCTCCCGGCCCGCTGGCGCACGGGCTGACGCTCTACGCGCTCGCCGAAACGCTCGGCGCCGGCGCCGAATTCATCGGGGCGGCTCATTTCGACGCAGCGCGAGCGCTGACCATCATCGAGACGGAGAAAGTGCAACGCCTGGTGCTGGTACCGACGATGCTGCGGCGGCTCTGCGCAGCGGCCACGAACAGACCGCAGGCCTGCGTCACACATATCACCGTCGCCGGCGCCAAACTGACGGCGAGCGATCGCGCCGTCGCCGCACTCGCTTTTCCGAAGGCGGAGGTCATCGAATATTACGGCGCCTCGGAGCTGGGCTTCATCAGCGTCGCAACAAGGGATGACACCGCTTCGGCCACCGCCGTCGGCCGCGCCTTCCCCGGCGTTGCGCTCAGCATTCGCAATGACAAAGGGGACGAAGTGCCCACAGGCGAAACAGGGACGATCTTCGTTGACAGCGCCCTCATCTCCGACGGTTATGTCGGGCAAAGCGATGGCGCCGGCTTCCGTCGTCTTGGCGAGCTTGCGACGGTGGGCGACATCGGCTTCGTCGACGAGGACGGTATGCTTCATCTTCTCGGGCGCGCCGGCGGTATGGTTCTGTCGGGCGGCAACAACATCTACCCGCAGGAAGTGGAGGCGACACTTGTCGCCTACCCTGACGTTCACGCTGCGCTCGTCCTCGGGCTCGATCATCCGGACCTCGGCAGCGAACTCGTCGCCGTCATCGAGCCGGAGGGCAGCATATTTGACCGATGCGCACTTGAGCGTCATCTCGCTGCCCATCTGCCGCGCTACAAACATCCGCGCCGCATCTGGCTCTGCCCGAAGATGCCAATGACGCAGTCGGGCAAGGTGGCTGCGGGCACGCTCAGGCAATGGATCGCGGATGGAAACGATGCTCTCGAACTCATCGACTGAGCCGGCACGCACACCGGTGATCATTGCCGCGCTCCGGACACCAATCGGCCGGGTCAACGGCACGCTTCGCGATATCGAACCCTCGCAGCTGGCAGCACCGCTGATCGCCCGTATTCTCGGCGATGTCGGGCTGGAAGCGACCGATATCGACGACGTCATTCTCGGCAATGCCGCAAACAGCGCCGGCAATCTCGCCCGGCTCGCAGCGCTCGAAGCAGGCCTGCCGGTCTCGACGCCGGGCGTGACCGTCGATCGGCAATGCGGCTCCGGGCTGGAGGCGATCACGCTCGCGGCGCGGATGATCCAGGCGGGTGCCGGCCGCTTCTACCTGGCCGGCGGGACCGAGAGCGCCAGCCGCGCGCATATCCGTCTGAGGCCGCCGCTGGAGCGCGGCGGCGAGCTCGCGCCCGTCAAGCGCGCCCGCATGGCGCCGGACGAGATCGGCGATCCGGACATGGGCGTCGCCGCCGAAAACGTCGCGACCGCCTGTAGGATCTCTCGCGAACGGCAGGATGCCTTTGCGCTTCAAAGCCATCGCCGCGCCGTTGAAGCCGAGCTTGCCGGCCGTTTCGTCCGCGAGATCGTGCCGATCGAGACGGCGGCGGGTTTTGTGTCTCGCGATGAGTGCCCGCGTCCGAACGCGTCGATGGAAACACTGCAGCGGCTGAAGCCGGTCTTCGTCGAGGGTGGCACGGTGACCGCCGGCAATGCCTGCCCGATCAATGATGGCGCGGCCGTGGTGCTGGTGACCAGCCTTGCCGAGGCCCAGCGACTTCGCGTTCCCTTCGCGCTCGAATTCGTCGATGCGGCGACGGCCGGCGTCCACCCCAACCTTCTCGGCCTCGGCCCCGTGCCGGCGATGCAGAAGCTGAAAGTGCGGCAACCCGCGCTCGATCCGGCCAAGGTCGATTTCATCGAATTCAACGAGGCCTTCGCTTCACAGGTGCTTGGTAGCCTCGACCAGCTCGAAATTGCCAAGGAAAGGGTCAATCTCGATGGCGGCGCCATCGCGCTCGGCCATCCCTATGGCGCATCAGGGGCAATCCTTACGGTCCGGCTTTTCTCGCAAATGTTGACCGCGCCCGCCGGCACCGAAGGACTGGCGATGATGGGCGTTGGCGGCGGCATGGGCATCGTCGCCCTGTTTCGCGCGGTTTGAGCGCGCGCAATTGCGGACGGAAAACCGCTTCGCACTTTTCCTGCAATTGCTTTGGTTCAGACCGTATAGGCCGCCAGCCATTCCCGTGTCGCGGTCGGCAGCGGCAGTGGGGTGTGGCGTTGCGGATCGACCGCCACCCAGACGACCTCCACTTCCGCCACAAGTCGGCCGCGCGCCTCGACCTTGACGGCGAAGCTGATCGAGCTGCCGCCGATCTTTGTTACGTTGACAGTGAAGCGGGCCGGTTCGTCGTAGCGCAGGCCGCGGTGATAGACGCAGGCCGAGCGGCGCACGAGATAGCTCGGCTCGTTCACCACATGCGGGCGGTGGCGCCAGAGACTGGAAAGGGCTGCTTCCGCATGGGCATAATAGGCGGCATTGTGCATATGGCCGTGCATGTCTATATCGCGAAACGGAATACGGATTTCCGTAACGTTCTCCAGCTCCCTGCCGTCCATGCGAGGCTCCCCGACGATGCGCTCCACCCTCGTTAGACAGTTCGGCGACCCCCGGCAAGTGATTGCGGTCGTCGATCGGGAACGCGTCGCACCGGGATCGGGCGACGTCGAAGTAGCGCTGTCGCTTGCCGCCATCAACCCGTCCGATCTCATCCCGGTGACCGGCGCCTACAGCGCCCGCACCACCCTGCCCTTCGTTCCGGGCTTCGAGGGCTTCGGTACGGTGACGCGCGTCGGCGGCGGCGTGACTTCGCTGAAACCCGGCGACCGCGTGGTACCGATCGGCGCCAGCGGCCTCTGGCAGGAGTATCTGCTGCGACCGGCCGAATGGTGTTTCACACTGCCCGACGACATCCGTGAGACCGATGCGGCCACCTGCTACGTCAATCCGCTGACCGCACTGCAACTGGTCGAGGCGCTGCGCGCGCATTTCGGCGCGCTCGACCGGCGCCGCATCGGCGTCACGGCGGCAGGGTCCGCGATCGGCGGCATGCTGATGAAGCTGCTTGCCGGCGAAGGGGCGAAGGCCATTGGCATCGTTCGCAGACAACGCAGCGCCGAGCGGCTTGCAAGCGAGGTTCCCGGCCACGTCGTTCTTGGCGACGAGAGCCGCATACCCGAACTCCGGCTCGACGCGATCATCGACGCCGTCGGCGGTCCGTTTGCCGGCGATCTCATTCTTCGCACCCTCGAACCCGGCGGCGCCTTCATCCAGTACGGGGCGCTGAGCGGCGTGCCGGTATCTCAGGCAGTGATCCAGTCGCGGCCGGATATCCGCTTCTCGTTCCTGTGGCTGCGCACATGGGTACATTCGGCCGGGCGACCGGCGATTGAAGCGGCTTTTGCGAGAAGTTTCGACGGCCTGCGCACCGGTCTCTTTTCCAGCCGGATCGCGGAGATCTATCCATTGAGCCAGCTCGGCGCGGCGCTTGCGCATCAGGCAGATGCGGGCCGCGACGGCAAACTGCTGCTCGATCCGCGCTGTTGAAAATTCCGCCTTTCGACTGCCTCGCCATGGACCTTGCAGGGTGACAGCACTAGGTTTCGCGACATGACCACGTTCCTCTATGAAAATCCGGTCTTTCTGGAACACGAGGTTCCGGAGGGGCATCCCGAACGGCCGGACCGGCTGAAGGCGCTGAACCTTGCGCTCGAACATCCGAACTTCGCCGATCTCAAACGGATCGAGGCGAAGAAGGCGAGCGAAGATCTCGTTCTGCTCGTTCACCCGGAAGAACACCTGCGTAACGTCAAGCGCGCCATCCCGGAGGAAGGCCTCAACCATTTCGAGGCGGACACCTATGCCAGCCCCTTGAGCCTCGAAGCCGCCTTGACCGGAATCGGCGGCGCGACTGCGGCGGTCGACGCGGTCTTTTCCGGCGAGGCCGACAACGCCTTCATCGCGGCGCGCCCGCCGGGACACCACGCCGAAAAGAACAAGGCGATGGGCTTCTGCCTGTTCAACACGGTGGCGATTGCCGCCCGGTACGCCCAGAAGGCCCATGGTGCCGAGCGCGTCGCGATCGTCGACTGGGACGTGCACCACGGCAACGGCACGCAGGACATTTTCTGGAACGATCCGTCGGTGCTCTTCTGCTCGACGCACCAGATGCCGCTTTACCCCGGCACCGGCGCCAAGGACGAGACGGGCATCAAGGGCAACATCGTCAATGCGCCGCTGTCGCCGAACATGGGCAGCGAGCAATTCCGCGAGGCGTTCCGCAGCCGCGTGCTTGCGGCGCTCACCAATTTCCGGCCGGACTTCATCCTGATTTCCGCCGGCTTCGATGCCCATCACCGCGATCCGCTGGCGCAGATCAACCTCGTCGCCGAGGATTTCGACTGGGCGACGGGACGCCTGCACGAGATCGCCGACCGCAGCGCCGGCAACCGCATGGTCAGCCTGCTCGAAGGCGGCTATGACCTTCAGGGCCTGGCCGAATCGGCCGGCCTGCACATCTCAAGACTGATGAGAGGGTAACCATGAACAACACCACGCAACCGGACGTTTCCGCGCTCTCCTTCGAGCAGGCCGTAGAGGAACTGGAGCGGATCGTCTCGGCGCTGGAGCGCGGCGACGTCGCCCTCGACAAGTCGATCGAGATTTACGAGCGTGGCGAAGCGCTGAAGAAGCATTGCGAGGCGCTGCTGAAGGCTGCCGAAGACCGCATCGAAAAGATCCGCCTCGACCGGGCCGGCAAACCGCAGGGCGTGGAGCCGCTCGACGCCGATTGATTGCTCCGCGGAAACGCTTCGTATCGGATTGGTCCCTAGCCGCCTCAGCGCGCAGGCGCTAGTTATTGATATGACAGCAAGAAACGGGAGCACGCGCCATGTCTTTCTTTCCAGGCCCCGATCCGCTCGCCGGCGACAAACCCGCCTGTGACGCCATCGAACATCTGATCGTTCCGCGCACCAGCGATATCGGCGGGCTGCAGGTTCGCCGCGCCCTGCCGTCGGCGAAGCGGCGCCTGGTCGGTCCCTTCATCTTCTTCGACCGCATGGGCCCGGCGCTGCTGCGCGCCGGCGAGGCGATCGACGTGCGCCCGCATCCGCATATCGGGCTTTCGACCGTCACCTATCTCTTCGACGGCGAGATCAAGCATCGCGACAGCCTCGGCACCGAGATGGTGATCCGCCCCGGCGACGTGAACCTGATGACCGCCGGCCGCGGCATCGTGCATTCCGAGCGCTCGCCCGAAAACCAGCGCGGCCACGCCCGCTCGATCTCCGGCTTGCAAACTTGGCTGGCACTACCCGACCACAAGGAAGAAATCGACCCGATTTTCAGCCACACCGAGGAGCGCATGCTGCCGCATATGAGCGATGACGGCATCAAGGCGCGGGTGGTCCTCGGCAATTTCGAAGGCGCGAAGTCGCCCGTCTCGGTCTTCACCGACACCATCTATGTCGACCTCAACATCGCTCCGGGCAAAAGCGCCCCCTTTGCCGCACAGTGGGAAGAACGCGCGCTCTATATTCTCTCCGGAGAGGCGATCATCGCCGGCGACCACTTTGCCGACAACCAACTGCTCGTCTTCCGTCCGGGCGACGAGATCACGGTGACCGCCGGGCCTGAGGGCTGTCACGTCATGCTCTTCGGCGGTGCAGCACTTGGCTCCGCCCGCCACATCTGGTGGAACTTCGTCTCCTCCTCCAAGGAGCGCATCGAGAAGGCCAAGGAAGAGTGGCGCACCGGCCGCTTCGACATCGTGCCCGGCGACGAGGAAGAATTTGTTCCGCTGCCCGAAAGCTGATCTCGACCGCAAGTAGAACGGCATAAGCGCATAAAACCGCGCAACATTGCCTCATGGCGCTTGAATCGATTTCGATTCACAGAATCATGCGCTAGTCTCTTGGTTGACGACGCAGGAACGCCTAATTTTGCATTCAGCAACGATTGCGTCTAAAGAGCCGCTTCGACGGTACCACCAACTATCGCGCGCCTGACCCCACGGCGCGCATGAGGCATGCAGCGTGACACAACTGCCAACCAATCCGATGCCGGCTACTCCCTTGCTCGACAAGGTGACTTTCCCCGACGATCTGAAGAAGATCGACGACAAGGATCTGCCGCAGCTTGCCGGTGAGGTCCGAGCGGAAATGATCGACGCGGTGTCGCGCACCGGCGGCCATCTCGGCGCCGGCCTCGGCGTTGTCGAACTGACGATTGCCATCCACAAGGTCTTCAACACGCCGGATGACCGGCTGATCTTCGACGTCGGCCACCAGTGCTATCCGCACAAGATCCTGACCGGCCGTCGCGACCGCATCCGGACGCTGCGCCAGGAAGGCGGCCTTTCCGGCTTCACCCGCCGTGCCGAGAGCGAGTACGACCCCTTCGGCGCCGCCCACTCCTCGACCTCGATTTCTGCCGGCCTCGGCATGGCGGTCGCCGCCGATCTCGACGGCAAGAACCGCAACGTCATCGCCGTCATCGGCGACGGCGCGCTTTCGGCCGGCATGGCCTATGAGGCGCTCAACAATGCCGGCGCGCTCGATGCCCGACTGATCGTCATCCTCAACGACAACGACATGTCGATTGCGCCGCCGACCGGCGCGATGAGCGCCTATCTGGCACGCCTTGCCTCGGGCCGCACCTATATGGGCATCCGCGAGGTTGGTAAGAAGCTGACCGCCTATCTCGGCAAGACCGTCGACCGGGCGATCACCCGCGCTGTCGAGCATGCCCGCGGCTACGTCACCGGCGGCACGCTCTTCGAAGAGATGGGCTTCTACCATATCGGCCCGATCGATGGGCACTCCTTCGACCATCTCCTGCCGGTGCTGCGCAATGTGCGCGACAATGCCAAGGGTCCGGTGCTGATCCATGTGGTGACGCAGAAGGGCAAGGGCTATCCGCCGGCGGAAGCCGCGGCCGACAAGTATCACGGGGTCAACAAGTTCGACGTCATCACCGGCGCCCAGGCGAAGGCCAAGCCGAATGCCCCGGCCTATACCTCGGTCTTTGCCGATGCGCTGACGCAGGAAGCCGGTTTCGACGACAAGATCGTCGCCGTCACCGCCGCAATGCCGTCCGGCACCGGTCTCGACAAATTCGCCAAGGTCCATCCGTCGCGCTGCTTCGACGTCGGCATTGCCGAGCAGCACGCCGTAACCTTTGCCGCCGGTCTTGCTTCCGAAGGCTACAAGCCCTTTGCAGCGCTTTACTCCACCTTCCTCCAGCGTGGCTACGACCAGGTGGTGCACGATGTGGCGATCCAGGGGCTGCCCGTGCGCTTCCCGATCGACCGCGCCGGCTTCGTCGGCGCCGACGGTCCGACCCATGCAGGCTCCTTCGACACGACCTATCTCGCCACACTCCCCGGCTTCGTCGTGATGGCCGCCGCCGACGAGGCGGAATTGAAACACATGGTGCGCACTGCCGCCGCCTATGATGCCGGACCGATTTCGTTCCGCTACCCGCGCGGCGAGGGCGTCGGCGTCGAAATGCCGGAGCGCGGCCAGATCCTCGAGATCGGCAAGGGCCGCGTCGTCAAGCAGGGATCGAAGGTGGCGCTGCTCTCCTTCGGCACGCGCCTTGCCGACTGTCTGCTGGCCGCAGAAGACCTCGATGCCGCCGGCCTTTCGACGACCGTTGCCGACGCCCGCTTCGCCAAGCCGCTTGACCATGACCTCATCCGCCAGCTGGCCCGTAACCATGAGGTGCTGATCACCATCGAGGAAGGCGCCGTCGGCGGCTTCGCCAGCCATGTGCTGCAGTTTCTCGCTGAAGACGGCCTGCTCGACGGCGGCCTCAAGGTCCGCCCGATGGTCATGCCCGACATCTGGATGGAGCAGGCCAAGCCCGAAGCGATGTATGCCGCCGCCGGTCTCGACCGTGCCGGCATCGTCTCTACTGTTTTCAAGGCGCTCGGCCAGAAGCAGGATATCGGCATCGGCGCTGCCGGCTGACACGAACGGCGCCCCGTTTAAAAGCAAAACCCCGGCTCTGGTCGGGGTTTTGCTTTTTGTGGATACCGTCGGAGTTCCCGTCTGCGCCATCGCTGTGCTCCCACGAGACAAAGATCTGCGGGGTTGAACCACTCGGCGGAGGCAACTGGTGTAGCGTGGCGCAGGCGGCGGACGGTAAGTATTCCCCGATTTCTTGGGTTTCCTAGCTGTTAAGCCCAAAGCGGGTCATCGCTCCGAGCGCGAGGGGCTTGCCATTGGGGCGGCAAGTCGCCATGAGAAGCACATGTCAGAAGAACGCCAGAATGAAGAACACAGAAACAGGGTGCGCCTGGATCAGTTGCTGCTCAACACGGGACTGGTCGCCAGCCGCGCCCGCGCCCGAGACGCGATCCAGCGCGGCACCGTCAAGGTCGATGGCCGCACAGTGACCAAGCCGTCATTGATGTTCGCCGAAAGCGTGACGATCACCATTGATGACCCGGCGCAGGACTATGTCTCCCGCGCGGCGCTGAAACTTGTCGCGGCACTCGATCATTTCGCGCTCGATCCCTCGGGCGAAAGCTGTCTCGATATCGGTGCCTCGACCGGCGGCTTCACCGAAGTGCTGTTGAAGCGCGGGGCAGAGCACGTGGTTGCCATCGACGTCGGTCACGGCCAGATCCATCCGCGCATCGAAGGTGACCCGCGTGTCACCAGCATCGAGGGCCTCAACGCCCGCGCGATGACTGAGGACGACGTCGACAACCGAGAAGTCACCTTCGTCGTCTCGGACGTCTCGTTCATCTCGCTGAAGCTCGCCCTCCCCCCGGCGCTCGAGATGGCGCTTCCCGGCGCGCACTGCATCCTGCTGGTGAAGCCGCAATTCGAGGCCGGCCGCGATGCAATCAGCAAGGCGGGGCTGCTCAAGGAGCCCGACAGCGCTCCGGCCGTTGCTGCCGAACTGGAACGTTGGCTTGTGGAGGACATGGGCTGGCAGAGCCTCGGCCTCATCCCCTCGCCCATTGCCGGCGGCGACGGCAATGTCGAATTCCTGCTGGCGGGCAAGAAGCCATGAGCACCGAGACCGTCACCATCAACCGGCTCGGCGCCCAGGGCGACGGTATTGCAGAAGGCCCTGACGGGCCGATCTATGCGCCCTTCACGCTGCCCGGCGAAAGTGTGGCGCTCGCGGTCAACAAGTCGCACGGCACGCTGATCTCGCTGAGGGAACCGTCACCCGAGCGCATCGAGCCGCACTGTCGGCATTTCGGGCCCGATGGTGTCAACGGCACCTGCGGCGGCTGCACGCTGCAGCATGCGTCGGACAGGCTCTATCACGGCTTCAAGCGCGATCTCGTCATCGCTGCCTTGAAGTCGAAAGGCCTGAAGCCCGAGGTGGCCCCCCTCATTACCGCCCAGCCGGGCCAGCGCCGGCGCGCGGTCTTCACTGCCCGCAAGACCGAGAAGGATCTGCTTCTCGGTTTCAACCAGGCCGAAAGCCACCACATCGTCGCGATCTCCGAATGTCCGATCGCGAGCCCGGGCATCGTCTCGAAGCTCGCAACCATCGCCAGAATCGGCACGGCGATGGCCGTCAATGCCGAGCCTTTCCGTATCACCGTGCTCGAAACGCTCTCCGGCCTCGACCTCGCTGTCGATGGCATCAAGAAGCTCGACGACCGCGAGCGCCGCCGCACGGTCGAAGCGGTGCTTGGCGAGCGTGGCATCGCCCGCGTCAGCCTCAATGGCGAAATCATCGTCGAGCCGGTGAGACCGGTGATCGATTTCGGCGGCGTTTCCGTTTCACCGCCCCCAGGCAGCTTCACCCAGGCGACGGCGCAAGCCGAGGAAGCGATGGCGAAGCTGGTGCTCGACCATCTCGGCAAGGCCAAGCGCGTCGCCGATCTCTTTGCCGGCTGCGGCACCTTCGCACTGCGCATCGCCCGCAAGGCGCGCGTTCATGCGGTCGAGGGCGAGGACAAGGCGCTCAAGGCGCTCGATTTCGCCGCGCGCAACACGCAAGGGCTGAAGCCCGTGACGATCGAAAAGCGCGACCTCTTCCGCCGCCCGGTCATGGCGCAGGAGTTGAAGGTCTTTGACGCGATCGTCTTCGACCCGCCGCGGGCCGGCGCCGAGGCGCAATGCCAAGAGATCGCCCGCTCCGGCGTCAAGAAGATCGTGGCCGTTTCCTGCAATCCGGTCACGCTGGCCCGCGACCTCTCGATCCTGACCGCCGCCGGCTACCGCATCACCTCGGTGACGCCGATCGACCAGTTCCTCTGGTCGTCTCATGTCGAGGCGGTGGCGACACTGGAGAAATAAGACAAGGCCGAGAAGTCGGCGGACGGCGTCAAGAACACCCCAATGACAAGGGCCCGGTTTCCCGGGCCTTTGTCATGTCAGGCTTGAAGCACTTGCGACACCGATTCACGACAGTGGTCTTATCGCTTTGTTATTGCAGCGTTCTGCCGATGGCCACGCTGAGCTCCGCTCAAGCCGCGCGACGACGGCCACCACTTACCGTCGGCACTTCGCCGAGGTTGAACTGGGCGAGCAGCGCATTGAGCGAAGCGGCTTCGGAGGCGAGACCATGGCTTGCCGCCGTCTGCTCTTCCACCATCGCCGCGTTCTGCTGGGTGCCCTGGTCCATGGTGTTGACGGCCGTGTTGATCTCCTGAAGACCCGTCGACTGCTCGCGCGTCGCCGTGACGATCGCGCTCACGTGCTTGTTGATCTCCTGGACTTCGGCGACGATCATCTCCAACGCCTTGCCGGTATCGCCGACGAGCGTCACGCCGTTGCGCACCTGGTTGCCCGAGGTGGTGATCAGCGCCTTGATCTCCTTGGCGGCATTGGCCGAACGCTGGGCGAGTTCGCGCACTTCCTGGGCGACGACGGCGAAACCCTTGCCGGCCTCGCCGGCACGGGCCGCTTCGACGCCGGCGTTCAGCGCCAGCAGGTTCGTCTGGAAGGCGATGTCGTCGATGACGCCGATGATGTTGGAGATTTCGCCCGAAGACTTCTCGATCGCGTGCATCGCCTCGACAGCGTTCGCAACGACTTCGCCTGATTTCTCGGCGCCGGCACGGGTGCGGGCAACGAGAGCGCCGACTTCCTCGGCCCGGCGGGCGGAATCCTTGACGGTCGTGGTGATCTCTTCCAGAGCAGCAGCAGTCTCTTCGACCGAGGCTGCCTGCTGCTCGGTGCGGCGGGCAAGATCGTCGGCGGCCGAGCGGATTTCCGTTGCACCGGCATCGATGCCTCGGGCGTTGGCGCCGACAGCGCGGAGCGTGTCGTGCAGCTTGGCGACCGAGTTGTTGAAGTCGGCCCTTAGACGGTCAAGGCGATCGGCGAACGGGTTGTCGATCCGGTAAGCGAGATCGCCTTCGGCCAGGCGGCCGAGGCCGGACGCCAGACCATCGACGGCCTGCTGGATCTCAGCTGCATCCCGCACCTTCTGCGCCTCGCGCTCCAGACGCTCACGTTCCGACAGCGAACGGTTCGCATCCGCTTCGCTTTCGAGACGGGCACGCTCGACGGCATTCGCCTTGAAGATGGCGACGGCCGCGGCCATCGAGCCGATCTGGTCGGTACGCTCTTCGCCGGGAATTTCGACGTTGTGGTTGCCCGAAGCGAGCTTCTCCATCGCGCCGGTCATCTCCGTCACCGGACGGATGACCAGACGGTTGAGGAAGGTCGCAAGGAAGACCAGCATCACGCCGACGGCCAGGATGGTGGCGATGGTGGCGGCGATGCGGAACTGGTCGATCGCCGAGTAGGCGGCGTCGGCATCAATGACGAAGCCGACATACCATTCGACCGACGGCAGACCCTGGACCGGAACGAAGCTCACCAGCATCGGCTTGCCGCCGAGCTCGGTGTTCATGATGCCGGAGCCGATCGTCGGCGTGTCGATCGGGAAGGCGTCGGTGAGCGACTTTGTGACGAGCTTGGCATCCGGATGCACGAGGATCTGGCCGTCCTTGCTGGCGAGGAAGGCGAAGCCTTCACCGCCGACATCGACGCCCTTGATCATTGCCACCAGCGTATCGAGCGAAAAGTCGCTGGCCGCAACGCCATAGAGCTTGCCATCACGCTTGACCGGGACGGCGGCGCTGATGATCAGCGCGCCACTGGAGGCGTCGACATAGGGCTCGGTCAAGACGCGGGCGTCGGCCTTGACGGCCTGCTGGTACCAGGGGCGCTGGCGCGGATCGTAGCCGGCCGGCATCGGATTGTCCGGCCAGGTGATGAACTTCCCGCTTTCATTGCCGACATAGGTCGACATGAACTCGCTGGTCAGAACGTCGTTCTTCAGGATCGGCTGGATGGCGCTATCGTCCGCGACGTTGCCGGTGGCATCGGCCACCATCGCAGTCAGCGTGACGCGGCCGTTCAGCCACTTGGCGACGCTCTGGGCGGCCTGCGTGCCGGATGAGGCAATGTTCTCCTCGACGGCCTTGGTCGTGGTGCCACGCTGCAGCGTGTCGATGTAAACGGAAAAGCCGGCAAAGGCGCCGACGACGACACAGGACGCGGCAACCAGGATCCGCGTCATGAGGTTCGATCGCTTGGACAAGATGGGCTCCCAATGGGGTGCCGGCGGCTCCCGCCGGACATGAGCTCTCGATGATCTTCGCGCAGCATCCTTCGTCCGCCGGAGGGACGGAGCGCAGACGCCTGCGGGAAAACGTTGAACATGCCAGAAGGCGGAGCCAGCCATGCTTCATGCGGCTGGGGCCTCTCGAAGTGAGGATAGGCCTATCGCGCCCCACGCTAGCGATCGCTATTTAAGAACAAATTAAAATTGATCTATGCAAGTTCGCGATGCCGACGGCATCACGATCTTTACCGTGCGGCGGCTAGAACACCGCCCCCGAAAGCAAAAACGGGTGCACTGCGGCACCCGTTCTCCCACTCGCAAAAGCCTGGAGACTGCTTAGCGGCGCATGAAGGCCTCGAAGGCTGCACGCGCTTCGGCGCTCTTCAACTGCGCCGCGAAATGCTTGGCTTCCTCGTCGATGCGCGCCAGAACGTCGCTGCGGTCGCCACGGACGAGGTCGCGGGCGATGCGAAGCGCTTCCGGCGGCTTTTTGGCGAGACGGGCGGCGAGTGCCAGCGTTTCTTCTTCCACCGCGTCCTGGCCGACGATCTTCCAGATCAGCCCTGCGTCCAACGCACCTTTGGCATCGAGCGGCTCGCCCGCCGCAAGCAAGGCGAAAGCCCGCTGATGGCCCATGATGCGCGGCGCTATCAGGCTCGACGCGGCTTCCGGCACCAGCGCCAGATCGACGAAGGGCGTCTTGAACAGCGAACGTTCAGAGGAGATCGTCAGGTCGCAATGCAGATGGATCGTCGTGCCGATGCCGATCGCCAGGCCATCGACGCCCGAGACGATGGGTTTGGTTGCGGTCGCCAGCGCCTTCAGGAACTCGATCACCTCCATGCCCATGGAGCCACCCATGGCGAAGGCGAGAAAATCGGCCATGTCGTTGCCGGCGGAGAAACAACCATCGGTGCCCAGGAAGGCGGTGGCGCGCACGGCCGGATCGCTTGAGGCAACCGTCAGCGCATTGGTCATCTTCGCGTACATGTCGCGGGTGATGGCGTTCTTCTTTTCCGGCCGGTTGAAGCGGATCACCTGGACGCCGGGATAGGCTTCCGGCCGCTCGATGAGCACGTGGTCGGTCATGACAATTCCTCTCAAGCCAGAACGGCGCGGGCGACGGCCAGGCTGTCGGCGCCGTTGACGACACGATCCTTCAGGGCGGTCGTTTCCGCCAGGAGGTTTTCGGCGGTGAAGCGGCAGAGTGCGATGCGCTGGTCTTCCTTGCCGTCAGCCACTTCGGCCAGACCGCCCTTCGCCAGATAGGCGCCGCTCAGCGTCAGGCCGAACAGGCGCTGATAGGCCGTCGCGCCAGCGAGCGCTTCGGCGAGCTTGCCGCCGGCGACGGCCGCGATCAGCCACTCCGTCGCAGCCGAAAGATCATCCAGTGCCGCATCAAGGCGCGCCGCCGTCTCGCCGAAACCATTCCGGTTCGAGGCGCGCACGGCCTGCGCGATCTCGCGCAGTTCGCCGATGAAGCCGCGCACATGCGCGCCGTCGGAGAGCGGCAGCTTGCGGGTGACGAGATCGATCGCCTGGATGCCGTTGGTGCCCTCGTAGATCGGGGCGATGCGGGCGTCCCGCAGGTAGCGGGCGGCACCGGTTTCCTCGATAAAGCCCATGCCGCCATGCACCTGGATGCCCATCGAGGCTACGTCGACGCCGGCGTCGGTCGAGAAGGACTTGGCAATCGGCGTCAGCAGGCTGGAGCGCTCCTGCCAGTATTTTGCTTTTTCGCCTTCAGCCGCATGCGCCATGTCGACGGCGTGGGCACAGGCATAGGAGATCGCGCGCGACCCTTGCGTCAGCGCCTTCATCGTCAGAAGCGTGCGGGCGACATCGGGATGCTCGATGATCGGGCTCATGCCCTGCCCCGTCCAGCCGGGCGCTTTGCCCTGGGTGCGTTCCTTGGCAAAGGCGATCGCCTTCTGGGTGGCGGCGTCTGCGATGGCGACGCCCTGCATGCCGACGGCGAGACGCGCATTGTTCATCATGGTGAACATGCAAGCGAGACCGCGGTTTTCCTCGCCGATCAGATAGCCGATCGCGCCCTTCTCTGCGCCGAACTTGCCGTCGCCGTAGATCATCGTGCAGGTCGGCGAACCGTGGATGCCGAGCTTGTGTTCGAGCGAATGGCAGAAGAGGTCGTTGCGTTCGCCGAGCGAACCGTCATCCTTGACCAGGAACTTCGGCACCAGGAAGAGCGAAATACCCCTCGTCCCCGCCGGCGCGTCGGGAAGCCGGGCGAGCACCAGATGGACGATGTTGTCGGTGAAGTCGTGTTCGCCCCAGGTGATGAAGATCTTCTGGCCGAAGATGCGGTAGGTGCCGTCGTCGCGGCGCTCGGCGCGGGTCTTCAGCACGCCGAGATCGGAGCCGGCATGCGGCTCCGTCAGGTTCATCGTGCCGGTCCATTCGCCGGAAACCATCTTCGGCAGATAGGTGGCTTTCAGCGCTTCCGAGCCGTGCTTTTCCAGCGCCTCGACGGCGCCCATGGTGAGTGTCGGACCAAGCGCGAAGGCCATGGAGCCGGCGTTCCACATCTCCATGGCGGCGACATGCAGCATGTGCGGCAGGTTCTGGCCGCCGAATTCTTCTGGAGCCGTCAACCCGTTCCAGCCGCCAGCGATCCAATTGTGATAGAGGTCACGCCAGCCATCCGGCGTCTCGACCTTTCCTTCGACCAGACGCGAGCCCTGACGGTCGCCGACGTCGCCGAGGGGCGCCACCTCCTCCGTCGCGAATCGGCCCGCTTCCGACAGGATGGCATCGACCAGATCTTCGCCGAGGTCGCCGAGCGCACCCGATTGCAGCGCGTCGCCCATGCCTGCCACGTGTTTCAGCGTAAACGCGATCTCGTCGACGGGTGCCTTGTACATGATGATCCTCCCAGATAGCCAGGTCGCGCAGGGCGCATCCTCGTTGCGCCGAACACTATTGATTTTTACGTAAACGTCAACGTCAATTGCCGCACTCTGCCACGACGTCGCGCCGCTTCGACTGTAACAAAACTGTCATCAACGGCGCATAGAAGCCAAGGCATAAGGCTTTTGCCAAGGCGTTCAGATGAACCTGATTTCCCCCGAAATACCCGGCATCGTCTGGGCCTATCGTTTCCTGCCAGGCGAAAGCCGCTGCCAGCGCATCGCCACCGACGCTTCGGTCGACAGCCTGCTGACAGGCGAAGGATGGGTCTGGGTTCATCTAGCGCTCTCCGATGCACGCACGCCGGCCCTCATCGAGCGGATCGGCAACCTTCCGCCACTCGCGGTCACCGCGCTGACCAGCCACGACACGCAGGCCGCGATTACGGTTTCGGATGATATCGTACACGGCACGCTCGTCGACTTCGAGCGCACCTTCGATGCCGTGACCAAGACGATCGGCTGGCTGCATTTCGCCGTCAGCGACCGGATCATCATCACCACCCGTCTGCATCCGTTGCGCAGCATCGACCGCGTCAAGGCGGCCGTGGAGAAGAGCACGAAATGTGCCCGCCCGATCGACCTCTTCGAGATGATCGTGATCGAGTTCCAGCGCACATTGATCTCGCTGGTTCTGGAATTGACCGAGGAACTGAACGTCATCGAGGATCATGTCTATGGCGCGGCCGGACATCGCCAGCAGCCAGGCCTTGCGCCGCTCCGCCGCACCGTGGTGCGGCTTCATCGGCATCTGCGCACGATCCTGGCTTTGCTGAGGCGGGCGGCCGCCTCGGATGAAGACGAGGTGCCCCCCGGTTTCATCGACGTTGCCGAGCGGCTTTCCGACCGGCTCGAGGCGGTCGACCGCGACGTCTTCGCTTTGCAGGAACGGGCACGACTGCTGCACGAAGAAATCGACAGCAAGATCTCCTCGGAAACCAACCGCCACCTCTACATCCTGTCGCTGATGACCGCATTCCTGCTGCCGCCGACGCTCGTGACCGGTTTCTTCGGCATGAACACCGGGGCGCTCCCCTTCGCCGACGGCACCGGCACGCTCTATGCGGCGCTGTTCATCGCACTTTCCATGGCCTTTGCCTGGTGGATCCTCAGGCGGATCGGCATTCTTTGAATGTCAGAGAAAAGGCCGGCAGCGAAAGCCCCCGGCCCTGCTCACCCCTTAGCTATAGGGCGAATAGCACTGCTGGCGCGGGCCGCCATAGGGCTGATAACTATTGTCATAGGCCCTGTAGGACCGGTACCGGTTGGCGCACCATTGCACATGGCGGCTGCCGTAGACGGGAGCCGGACGCTCGTAGCGCGGCGGCTGGGCGATTGCCCCGCCGATGATCACGCCGGTGCCGAAGGCGGCCATCGGGTACCACCAACCGTTATAGTAACGGTATCCCGGACGGCGGTAGTTATAACCGCGGTAGCCATTGTAGTAGTAATAGTTGCCGCGGCGTTCATACCCCGGCCTGCGATACTGAACGTTCGTCGCCTCGTTCTGCCGCTCGACGCGAGGCGGCGTCGGCATGAACGCCTGCGACGGGGCCGCGGACGTCATCAGAACTGCCGCGGCAATAATCGCAGAAAACCACCGGCTCTTCCCGGTCTTCAGCAAAGTCTTCATCAAAACCTCCATAACCGAATCCACGCTCCGCAGGGTGCCAAAAAATCGGGCGACCACGGGAACTTCAGCCTCTGCGTGATTTCACCCGGTTCGCTGCAAAACCGGGGATGACCCTCAGCCGGGAAAACCGAAACCAGCCAGCAACGCATAAGTCACCGGTTTTGTTCCATCTTCAGACATCGCGGCTGCTGCGGATCAATAGCTGCAGATCGGCAGCAGTGACGGCTTCGGCGCATTCGTTCATCCGCCTGTCGGCGTCGAAGGCATCACGCGACACACCAATATTATGCAAGGCATTGCTCATATACAGCCGGAGGTCGGTATACTTTCGCGCGCCGCTCCAGCACAGTCCGCCTCGGGGGCTGGGATTTACGATACATTAACGATACTGTCGGCAATCTCAGAGAATGGCAAAGCGGTATATCTCCACCACAGGGATGATTCTGCGCCTCGCGACCTTTCTAGGTCTGGCTTTCGCGGCGGCGATCGCACGCGCCGGTGAACTGGAACCCTGGAAGACCAAGTCCAACGCCATCATCGTCGATGCCTATGAGATGAACAGCATCGACTGGGAAACGATGCTTGCGGACAAGCGCATCTCCGGCTTCATCGCCAAGGCCTCCGATGGCCTGCCCGAGAGCTTCTCCTGCACCGGCGACCACAACGGCGACACCTTCAACCACTGCAAGACCATGTGGCGCAAATACGCCGTCAGCCGTGAGCTCTACCAGACCCGGCGCATGATCGCCCGCACACACGGGCTGCTGTGGGGTGCCTACCATCTCGCCCGTCCCGGCAATCCCGTCGACCAGGCGAACCATTTCCTCGATTACGCCGAGCCGCGCGACGACGAGTTGATGGTCCTCGATCTCGAGGGCATCGATGCGGAGAAATACATGTCGCTAGAGGATGCCGCGATTTTCGCCGGCCACGTCAAGACCCGCACCGGACGTTATCCGATCCTCTATACCAACCACATCACGGCCAAATATATCGCCGCGCACCGCGCCAAGCACCGGCTGCTGTCGCGCCTGCCGCTCTGGTACGCGCGCTACAAGCCGGATATCCGCCAGGTCTTCCCGATGGGCAATTGGGAAAGCTATGCGTTGTGGCAGTTCTCGTCCGGCATCAATTGCGGCAAACGGCGTTGCCCCTACCGCGTGCCAGGGACGCTCGACGATATCGACGTGAATGTCGCTGCAAAGTCGCCGCTGGCGCTGAAAGCGATTTGGGCGCAGGGTGCCTTGCTGCCTGAAAAGCCATTGCCGCTCACCCTCGTTGCTCAAGCCGAGCAGGGGACGGGCATGCACGCGGTCGCACGGGCCTCCGCAACGCTTGGCGAGCCGCTGCTCGTCAGCCGTGCCGGTGCCACGAGCGGCGCCGGCAGCGGCGTCGACAGGCTGGTGACGGGCTCGATCGACTTCGCTCGCCACGAGCGCGCCCTACAGGTGGCGGTCGCCGCCGATGACGCGGCACAGGGCGGTTGTATCGGCGCGGTTGCCAATGCCGACAATCTACGGCGCGTTGCAATCAAGCCTGCGCCCTGCAACACGCCCTGATCCTTCAGGCTTCGATCTGGACATCTCCCAGCGGCCGCGAGCAGCAGGCGAGGATGTAACCCTCGTCGATCTCGTCATCGAGAATACCGCCATTGTGGTTCATCTCGACCTCGCCCGCGACCTTCATCACCCGGCAGGTGCCGCAGATACCGCCCTCACAGGCAGCGCCGATCCTCACACCGTTGGCGCGTGCCGTCTGCAGGATCGTTTGGCCGGGTTTCGCCTCGACCTCCTTGCCGCTCATGGTGAAGGCGACCTTGGCCGCCTGAACCTCACCATCATCGCCGGCACCGGCGCGCACGGCGATCTCTTCCGCGGCAGGTGCTGCCGCCGGCTGGAAGCTCTCCTCGTGATAGCGGGCCATGTCGAAGCCGGCTGCCTTCAGCATCTCGCGCACACCGCGCATGAACGGTTCCGGACCGCAGCAGAACACCGTGCGCTCCTGGAAGTCGGGAGCGAGCAACGGTAGCTTGGCACCGTCGATGCGGCCGCGCAGGCCATGCCAGCCGTGACGCGCCTCGTGCCCCTCGACGATGAAGCCGAGGTTCAGCCCGGACATCTGTGTCGCCAGAACCTCGAGCTCCGAGCGAAACAGAAGGTCGTCCGGCCGGCGCGCGCAGGAGATGAAGGTGACATCGGTCTCCGGCACGCAGTCGGCCATCCAGCGCGTCATCGACATCATCGGGGTGATGCCGGATCCGGCGGAGATAAACAGGTACTTTTCGCCGGGATGACGGACGAAGCTGAAATCTCCGAGCGGTCCAAAAGCCCGGAGCTTCATGCCCGGCTTCAGGTGATCGAACATCCAGCGGGTGCCGACGCTGTCGGCCTGCGCCTTCACCGTGACGGCAATCGACAGCGGTCGCGATGGCGTCGACGACAGGGTGTAGGTGCGCATGACCGGTTCGTCGGCGACCGGCAATTCGAGGGTGACGAACTGGCCGGGCAGATAACGAAACCAGGCGGGCTTCTCCGCACGGAAGGTGAAGGTCATGACATCGGCGGTTTCGACAACCGCCGATGTGCATTCGAGCATCTGCTGCCGGTCGATCCAGACATGCAGTTCGTCGAAATGATGGAAGGAGGACGCCATCTGCATGTCAGGCGACCTTTGAGAGCGGAGCCGCATCGCCCTGCAGGCGCTGCTCCATGAACTTGCAGTACCATTCGACGAACTGCATCACGCCACCCTCGTGCTCCGGCGAATACGGACCGGGCTCATAGGCCGGCGAGCGGATGCCGAAGGCATTTTCCTCGACGATCTGGCGATCCTGGTCGTTGGTCTCGGTCCAGACATGAGTCAGATCCTCGAGCGTGTAGTCGACACCTTCGACCGCGTCCTTGTGGACCAGCCACTTCGTTGTCACCTGCGTGAGTTCCGGCCCCAGCGGCAACACGCGGAAGGTGATGGCGTGATCCGAAAGCACGTGGTTCCAGGTCGTCGGGTAGTGGAACATCAGGAGCGTGCCGATCTGCTTCTGCCTGACATCGGCCGACAGCGCCCTTTTTACGGCGGGCGCACCCGACATGGTGTAGCTTTCGGCATTATCGACCAGCGGCATGCGCGCGGCGCGGAACTGGCCGGTCGGCGACATCCGGAACTCGCTCGGCAGGCCCTCGGCCTCGCACTTCGCCCAATGGGCGGCAATCACCGGATCGTCCTTGGCGCCCTGCACCCCGGTCGCGGTCGGCGCTTCCGGATAGGTCCGGCAGAGTTCGGGGTGATTGGCGGCGCAGTGGTAGCACTCGCGGTTGTTCTCCCAAACGAGCTTCCAGTTGCCCTTTTCGATGATGGTGCTTTCGAAGGCGACCTTGGTCTCTCCCAGCCGGTGCGGCGCGAGGTAGGGGAATGCCAGCTCGCGGAAGGCGGCGAAATCCGCCGGCGTCTCCGACAGGTTGATGAAGATGTAGCCGCCGACCGTTTCGCAATGGATCTGCTTCAGGCTGTGGGCAGCCTTGTCGAAGTCCTCGCCCATCTGGCGCGCAAAGAGCAGCGAGCCGTCGAGCTCATAGGTCCATTGATGATAGGGACAGACGAGCTTCGCCGAAGAGCCCTTGTGCTGCGTGCAGACGCGGGAGCCGCGGTGGCGGCAGGAGTTGTGGAGCGCGCGGATCGTGCCCTGGCGATCGCGGGTGATGACGACCGGATAGTCGCCGACCTGGACGGTGAAATAGTTGCCGGCCCGCGGGATTTCGCAATCGTGGCCGATGAACAGCCAATCCCGATACCAGATGTTTTCCAGGTCCTGCCGGTAATAGTCGGGGTCGATGTAGAAGGCCCGATCGAGGCTGTAGCCGTCACGCCGGCCCTTCAGCTTGCGAAGCATATCGGTCTTGGTATCCATGTCCTGTCCTCATGCGCCATGTTTCGGAGAGGCAGGACAGGAACCCGCACGGGCGCGCACCCATGCGTCTTAGGCTCCGATCCGGCTGCCCGCCGCAACCCGTTACGGTTATGTCTGTCAAGGCTGGTTTCCGGGCTCAGGAGCCGTCCTTCGAAGGACCAGCCCGGCGCCTTCCCGGACGGAAAACCGTCCAGTGGCCTTTTGCCGAGGCTTTCGCTCCACCACCGTTGCGGGGGCAGCGCCGGGATTTGACCGGCTTCCCAATTCTCCGCCTTCCCCTTTGGAAGACGACACCTTGAGTAAGGATATGTAAGCGCGGAAGGCGCCTCGGCAGGCGCCGGATAGCGACATTCAATTCCAGAATGACGACACGATCGAAACCGCCTTCTGGAAACGGAATCGAGAATTTTTCACTTTATAAACATATAGATAGATCAAAAATTTGGCAGATGCCGTCTTTTGTGACTGACATGACGCAGACACAGGAAGGCTTCGCCCGTTTGCGACATTCCCATGAATGTGCAGGGGCATCTTCCGCGAACGAAAGGAAATCCTTCATTAACCATAAGCCACTAGGCTTGCCGGCGGACGAAGATGTCCGGCAGGCAGATGGCACACTGACGATCATGGCAAAGTTCAGATATTACGACGCTGCGGCCGAGAAGCCGCCGGCGGTCATGCCGAAGACGGCCGTTCACACCGAGTTTCTGCGCACCGGCAGGATCAACCGCCGGCAATGGCTGCCGAGCGAGCGACGGTATCTGAGCTACGAAGAAGTCGCGGACAGGACCGGCAAGAAGCTCGCGACCGCCGGTGACACGACGCACAAGCGGATCAACGGCTTTCATGCCTCGATCCAGTTTCCCAAGCTGATTTTTCACCGCACGCTCGTCGGCAAGCCGCATCTCGGCTATTGCCATGTGACGGCGGCGCGGACGGCGGTCACGCCTTCCAAGGACATCACCTGGTCGTTCTACTTCGCCAATTTCTTCAGCGACCTTGGTGATGAGACGCATTTCTTCGACCGTATCCAGAGCGGCTATTCCCGCATGTATTTCGCGGTCGCGATCGAGCCGAACGCCGAAGACGGACAGATGGTCATCAACCGCAACGTCCGCGACAACGGGCTCCTCTTCCGCACGGACGACCCCAAGGTTGCTCTCAAGAACGTGCTGATGCTGGGTGCCCGGGACTCCGCGCTGCGCCGCATCATCCGCAGTCTCTGAGGCAGCAACCGAACGCCCCCAAAAAAATCGTTCTGTTTTCCCGGCACGTCCGTTAAGGAAGCGTCGGAAAGGAAACGGCATGGCAGAGATCATCGACACAGGCAGGGAACCGGACCGCGCGATCGAACGCGCCTGCGCCGTTCTTGCCGAAGGCGAACCGGTCGCCATTCCCACCGAAACCGTCTATGGCCTTGCCGCCGACGCCACCAATCCCGATGCGATCAGCCGCATCTACGAGATGAAGGGCCGGCCGCGCTTCAATCCGCTGATCTCGCATGTCTCCGACATGGCGATGGCCGAGGCCCATGTGCGCTTCGACCCGATTTCCCGACGCCTGGCGGAAACCTTCTGGCCCGGACCCCTGACGCTGATCTTGCCGCAGCGGCCCGATAGCAGCGTGCATGCGCTGGCCTCGGCCGGCCTCGACACGCTTGGCATCCGCATGCCCGACGGCTTTTCGCGCCGGGTGATCGCCCGCTTCGGGCGGCCGCTCGCAGCGCCCAGCGCCAACACCTCGGGCAAGATCAGCCCGACCAGTGCGGTCCATGTCGATGCGGATCTCGGCGAAAAGCTGAAACTGATCCTCGACGCAGGCCCGGCCGAAATCGGCTTGGAGTCCACGATCATCAAGGTCGATGGCGACGAGATCCGGCTGCTCCGCCCCGGCGGCCTCGATGCCGCAGAAATCGAGCGCCTGCTCGATCGTCCGGTGATCCGACCGGAAACGGCGGGAGCAACGATCGAGGCGCCGGGCATGCTGGCCTCCCACTACGCGCCCGGCGCGGCCGTCAGGCTCGATGTTGCCGATGTGCGTGCGGGCGAGGCCTTGATCCGCTTCGGCGGCGGCCGGATCGCCGGCGAGGAACAGGCGGCCATCGTTCTCGATCTCAGCCCGACCGGAAATCTTCACGAAGCGGCAGCCAATCTCTTCGACTACATGAAGCGGGCCGACGCCAGTGGCGCTGCGACGATCGCCTTCGGGCCGATCCCTTCGGAAGGATTGGGAGAAGCGATCATCGACCGGCTGCAGCGTGCGGCGGCGCCGCGAGGGTGAGATCGCGTGCGGCTTCTCCTCCGCACCCCGCCCTCACCGGACGGCCGCGATTGCGGTTATGATCGCAGCCGATAGGAACCGAGGATCGTGTCTTCAGATCGACCGATCCGATAGCGCGCTCAAGCGCAGTGCGAAGGCAGACTCATGACGACCCTTCCCTCTCCTGAACTCATCGCCTCCTTCGTCGAGATCGTCGGCAGCGCCAATGCGCTCACCGCCGAAGCGGACAAGGCGCGCTATCTCGTCGAATCCCGCGGGCTCTTTCGCGGCACGACGCCGATGGTGCTTCGCCCCGGTTCGGTCGACGAAGTCTCTCGCATCATGAAACTCGCCAGCGCGACCCGCACCGCGATCGTACCGCAGGGCGGCAACACCGGCCACGTGGCCGGACAGATCCCGCGGGAAGGCAAAGCGGACATCGTGCTTTCGCTCGAACGGCTGAACCGGATTCGCGACGTGGATCCGGTCGGCAACGTGATCGTCGCGGACGCCGGATGCATTCTCGCCGACATCCAGAAGGCAGCGGACGATCACAATCGCCTGTTCCCGCTGTCGCTCGGATCGGAAGGCTCCGCGCGTATCGGCGGCAATCTCTCCACCAATGCCGGCGGCACGGCGGTGCTCGCCTATGGCAACATGCGCCAGCTCTGCCTCGGCCTCGAGGTCGTGTTGCCAACCGGCGAAATTTGGGACGGGCTGCGCCGGCTGAAGAAGGACAATACCGGCTACGACCTGCGCGACCTCTTCATCGGCGCCGAGGGCACGCTCGGCGTCATCACCGGCGCGGTGCTCAAGCTATTCCCGAAACCGCTTGGACATCAGGTAGCCTTCGCCGGTGTCGGCAGTGTGGAGCATGCGCTCGCTCTCTTCGAAAAGGCCGCCAGCCTTTGCGGGCCGGCGCTGACCGGCTTCGAGCTGATGCCGCGCCTCGGCGTCGAATTCACGACGAAACATATTCCCGGCGTTCGCGACCCGATGGACACCGTCCATCCTTGGTACGCGCTGATCGACATCTCGACCTCGGATTCGGCCGAAAGCGCCGAGCGCATGGTCAACGACCTCCTGGAACAGGGCTTTGCCGCCGGTCTCGTCGAAAACGCCGTGATCGCCGCCAACGAGACGCAAGGCAAGGCGCTGTGGCATGTGCGCGAAAGCATGTCGCCGGCGCAGAAACCCGAGGGCGGCTCGATCAAGCACGACGTCTCAGTGCCCGTTTCCAGCATTCCTGCGTTTATGAAGGAGGCGGACGCCGCCGTCATGAAGGCGATCCCAGGCGCGCGCATCTGCTCTTTCGGCCACATGGGCGACGGCAACATCCACTACAACATTTCGCAGCCGGTCGGCGCCGACAAGCAGGCCTTCCTCGATCGCTGGCGCGAGATCAACGCGATCGTGCACGGTATCGTTCTGAGATATAACGGCTCGATCTCGGCCGAACACGGCATAGGCCAGCTGAAGCGCGACGAGCTCGCAGAAATCCGCGCACCGATCGAGATCGAGCTGATGCAACGGATCAAGCACGCCTTCGATCCGGCGGGCATCATGAACCCTGACAAGGTGCTGCGCGCCGACCGGTGAAGCGGGCAGTCTTCTGCGGCAGGCTTAAGCACCTGCCGCAAAGGGCTCGCTGCACTTTACGCAACCTGACTCAGCGACCGCCTGCGCGCAACTGCGAGAGAGACAGGAGCGTCTCGGCGCTGACGCCGCCTCCGCCGCTACCGCTGAGGATCGCCAGCCCCGGTGATACGTCCGTGTTGTTTTCGACGTCATAAAGTGCCGTGAACCGCTGCAGGAGCTTCTCGAGCTTCCCGGGATCCTGCAGATCCTTGATGTTGACGACGCGCTCGATATAGGCGGCCTGCGCCTCGATCTTGGCGTTCTGCAGCCCCTCCGGCATGCTGTAGGCCGTCTTGATAACCTGGAACAGGGCGGTCTCGGCCAGGATGTCGTAAGCCGTGTTGATCTCCGGGGCCTTGCGCTTGAAATAGAGCGCCAGGCGAACGCCGCCGTTGTCGGCGCCTTCGGACTCCTCGAGCGACTGATTGAGATAGAGGTCGACCGTGGTGATCAATCCGCGCCGGGTCTGGATCTGGCCGGCCTCGCCCCGGACGATCTTGCCGTCTGTGTCGAAGTTGAAGGAGGCGACGATCCCGCGGTACTTCAGCCCGTTCGGATCGGTATTGATGAAGCTCTTGGGATCGTCCAGGTTGGACGTGAACATGTCCTTGAGGTATTCGGTCTTGACCGTTCCCGGATCGATGCCGGACCCGACGAGCACGAAATCGACCAGCCGCCGGTTCGCCAGGAAGGCGTCGAGCGTCTCGATCTTCTCGATCTCGGCCGTGTAGTACTTGGCTTCCTCCTGCGCCTTGACCTTGGCGACCTTCTTCTCTTCATCCGTGCCGAACCGGGACTTGGCGATCACATAGGCCTTGGCCGTATTCATGATGTCGGCTTCGCTCTGCGCCAACTTTGGTGCGCCGAGCGTGCCGTCCGGATTGAAGTTGAATGCCTTTACCAGCTTGACGTAGCGCTCATCGCGCAGCGTGTTGGCATAGCTTCTGGGATCGTTGAGGTCGCTGGTCAGAATCCGCTTCAGCGTTCGGCTGCTCAGATCCTCATTATCGAGGCCGAAGGCGCGCAGCATGAATTTCTTCATGTCATTGTTGGCGAGCAACTCGTCGACCGATTTCATCGTGCCGATCAGGAGTTTGAAGCGTTTGACCAGCGCTTCGTCCTCGGCATCACTCTTGTCGTTGTAGCGCACCATGTAGCCGTCGGACGTCGTCTTCATCTGGTCCGCATCCTGCGCGGTCTTGCCGGCTGGCAGCGTACCGTCAGTCTGGAAGTTGAAGGCGGCAAGCATCTTCTTGTAGGCGGCGTTGTATTCGCCGCCATATTTGTTGACGTAGCTCTCCGGGTCGTTGATGTCGCTGGTGAGGATGTTTTCGACCGTAGAGGGCATCGTCGTCGCGGACGGCAAGCCGAAGGCGGTGATGATGTAGTTGAGCAGGCGGTTATCGGCGATCAGGTCCGAGACCTTGGTAATGCTGCCGATCTTCTGTTCGTAGTATTCCTTGTTGAGCAGCGCCCCGGCGCCGGTCAATCGTGCAGCGCCCGACGGTGTGACGCCGGGCCGCAGGAAGACATAGGCCTCGTTGAGCAGCGCCTTCTTTTCGTCGCTGATCGCCTTCTCACCGGCAGGCACGCTGCCGTCGGCATTGAAATTGAATGTCGAGGCGAGCTGGATATAGATATCGAGACTGCTGATCTGCCTGGCAAGCGTGTTCACCTCCAGGGAGAGCTGCGTCTTCAGCGCCGGCGCCTGGTCGCGCGGCGGCAGCCGTGCATCGAGGTCGGTGACGATTGCGTTCTGCTCATCGATCTTCGTCTGGATGGCAGGCTTGTCGGCATCGGGCGCCGCGGCCAGTTGGGCTGTCAGGCTGACGATCTGGGCGAGAGCGGTGTCGCGCGCGCCGAGATCCGTCAGCTGCTTGCTCGCTTCGGTCAACCGCGTCTTGGCTGCCGTCTGGTTGGCGGTCAAGGTCGCGGGATCGCTGGTCAACGCATTGCGAACTTCCGTGTACGAAAAGGTCTTCGGGTTCAGTCCGAACACGGTGAAGGCAAAGGAGCGCAGCTTTTCGTTGCCCAGGAACTGGTCGACATCGGTGACCAGATCCATGGCCGCGCCAAAATAGGCCATCTCTTGCCGCATGACTGTATCGAGATCGTTGATGCGGTCGTTGTAGAGGCCGATCAGCGCATCCTGCTGTGCGCTGGTTTGAGCCACCGCGGTTGCCGAACTGAAGTTGAAGGCCTGCGCAAAATTGCGGTAGCGTTCATCCGTGAGACGGTTGGCAAAACTGTTATCGTCCTTCAGGTCACTTTCCAGAACCTTGCGCATGAAGGCCTTGGCATAGGTCATGTCCTCCAGGCCATGCGCCTTCATCGCGTAGGAGTAGAGCCGGTAGTCGTCGAGGAACGCGTCGACGGTTTTCACGCGGTCGATGTTTTCCCGGTAATGTTGGGCCTCGCGCGCGATCTGCGGCTGCTGGGCAACACGATTGAGGCTGCTGCGCAAATCACGCGTGATGCGACTATAGTCGAGATAGGTCGATACCATGCCTGGCCCCGTCGGTTACCCATGGGGCGGCCGAACCAACCCCGAAACAGAATTCTGACGCGTCATGATTGCAGCACTGGCTTGTGTGTGGCTTTTGGCCGGCCGCCGACAGGCCGCTTGTTGCGTCCGATCGGAACAAGACCGTCCGACCCGTTGACGAAACAGAAACCCTGAGCGGTCGGCTTTTGCTAACCATCGAAAAACGCAAAGTTTTCTTAACCGCGATTCTTAAGCCGTTCGGAAAGGGGGGCGCCTATTCTCAGCCCATAGAGGACGAAAAAGTCCCGACGAGAAGACCGGAAACGGCTCTCAAGGAAAAACAAGGGCGATTGAAATGCGCAACACACTCTCTCAACCCGCATGGGTCGAAAACACGCTCCGTCTTGATCCGAAGCGCTTTCCACAGCAGGCAAGCTACGCCTTGCGCGGTCACACGGGTAATGTCACGATCAGCCTGGACGAGCGTGGCGCAGTTCTGCGCAAGGTGCTACCATCGAGCGGCCTGCCGCTTTCGATCGCACTGCCGGCGCGGGCATTCAAAGGGGTCGCGGCTCGCGCGATCGATCACGGCGACGGAGACGTTACAGTGACGCTGGAACTTCATCACGACGACCCGGACCTCTGCGTTCCGCTGCTCGTCGCACACGACCTGTCCGACATCGCGGCCGACTGGCGCGCCTGGGCGGAGGCCTATCGCATTCCCATGCTGATGGTCGAAGCGGATGGCGTCGCAAGGCCCCTCGAAGAGCATCTCGGCGACGTGCGCACCGCGCCGGTCAAGCCGCGGCGCCGCCACTCCTTCTTCGCCGAGCGCCGGCCGCGTTTCCTCGTGCGCCGTTCCACCGGCACGCTTGGCGTTCACATGAAGATCGACGGGCGCGAGATCATCGCCCGCAGCTAATCCGCAGCAGCACCTCCAGCGCGACAGCCGGCCGTTCCCTGCGGCCGGCTGTTGTCGTTTGATCTCCGCGCTGGCGATTTTGGGGCTGCCGATTTTGGGATGCCGTTGCGGACGGCAAGCCATTTCACAGGTTTTCTGGGATTGCTCGAGATGTTCCCACGGAAACAGCTCCGCCGCCTTCTTCGTGCCATATCGGGTTCATAGCCAAGATCACGAAAGAAGGAGAAACCTGATGCGCAAGCATATCGTCGCCGCCGTTGCTGTCATCCTGTCCAGCTTCCGTGCGCGTCACGAGGCGAAGGAGCGCAAGGCCGCCCGCGAGATCAGCTGGGCCTGAAGCTTCTGCGGCCCGCCACTACAGCGCCGCGCGTCTTTTCAGACGCGCAAAGGTCGCTGTAGCACTTTCAGGGCTGCATGTTTTTACCCTTAAACCGGCTAGGATTTAAGGAAACATGCAGAAGCGGGACGGACCGAATGCATGAAGAGGATCCTCCGCCGCGACGGAGGATCTTTTCATATCAGGCGAACAAGAAACGCCAGCACCAGGCCGACAAAGATGATCAGGCCCACGACCCCATTGAACTTGAACAGCGCCAGGCACTGTGCCGGATCGTGGATGTTCAACACCAGGATCTGATAGGTCAGCATCGCCGCGGCAATCAGAAGTCCGATATAGGCAATGGTGCCGGCACCGGCAGCCACGAAGGACAGCAGCAACAGCAGCGTCGCGATGCCATAAAGGCCGATCAGCCACGGTCGCGGATTTTCGCCGAACCGCCTTGCCGTCGAACGCACGCCGATCAGCTCGTCGTCCTCTCTGTCCTGGTAGGCGTAGATCGTGTCATAGCCGATCGTCCAGGCAATGGCCGCACCGTAGAGCAGCACGGCTGCCAGCGACAGCGTGCCGAACGCGGCTGCCCAACCCATCAGCGCGCCCCAGGAGAAGGCGAGGCCCAGGAAGAATTGCGGCCAATCGGTAAACCGCTTAGCAAAGGGGTAGATCGCGACGATCGCCAGCGACAGGATGCCGAGCACGATCGAGAACGTGTTGAACTGCAGCAACACGACAAGGCCGACGAGCGCCTGCAGCACCATGAACACTTTCGCCTGAAGACGCGAAACGCGCCCCGACGGAAGCGGCCGCGAGCGGGTGCGCGCAACCTCCATATCGATGTCGTGGTCGACGATGTCGTTGTAGGTGCACCCGGCGCCGCGCATGGCAATCGCGCCGGCGGTGAACAGGAAGCAATGATACAGGAAGCGGCCGAACGAGAATTCTTCGGTGCCCGCCGCTGCGCCCGTCGCCAGCGCCACGGACCAGAGGCAGGGCAACAGCAGCAATTGCCAGCCGATCGGACGGTCCCAACGGGCAAGCTGCGCATAGGGCCAGAGCGCGCGCGGCAGGACGCGATAAACCCAATTGTTGGACGGCGCGTCGTGGACGCGGCCGGAATCGGCGGAAAACGTGTTCATTCCCCTGTTTGACGCCGCAGGTCCGGCCGGTCAAGCGGCGAGATCGCCGCGGCGCCCAACCAGCGAACGTCAGGGAAGAGTGAAGTCGAAGCGGTAGGTCGCCGACAGACCGACCAGGACCTGGTTGCGGCTGCCACGCTCTTGAACGAGGCTGGAATCGGCGGCAGGGCCAAGCAGGCGCCGATACTCGGCATAGGCACTCGTCTCAAGCTTCTCCGTTGCCTGCCAGGTGATCGCGGCGCCGACGCCGGCGGATCCGACGCCGCCATGCGGATAATACGTGGCGAGGCCGGATGCGGCAGACTCGCGGTCGTTCACGCCATAATAGGCGCCGTAGTAGTCGCTGGTCGCAGCGGTCAGGCGTGGACCGCCGGAGATGCGGACATTGCTGCTGACATCGGTGAAGGCGTCGGCCGCAACGTCGGCGACGATACCGTGGTGGCTGCGAATGCCCTGGCGAACTTCGGCGCGCACCCGCAGCCAGTCCGTCGGATAAACCTCCGCAAAGCCGCCGACTTCACCGCCGAACTTGATCGGATCGAGGCCCCTCAGGTCGCTGGACGTGCCGGCGTCGCGCTCGAAGATCAGCTTGCCGACGAGACCGGCACGGAAACTTCCTTGGTCGACCAGCGCATAGGACATGTTGTCGTTGCGCGAGGAGAAGCGGACCGAGCTGCCGGCCTTGCCGAGCGAGATCAGGGGCGCGGCCTGGAACATGCGCTTCGAGGCGCCTTCATACTTCGGGCCGAGGAAGCCGGTGGCACCGACCTTCAGATACCAGTCACCGGACCAGAAATACTGGCCGTCACCGGCAGAGGCGGCGTTGGCCGACAGCAAAAGGGTTCCAGAAAGGAGGACGAGAGAACGGATACGCAAGAAACAACTCCGGAAGAATCATTCGCCGGGGCGAAGTTTGACCGTGCCGCTGCGCCGAGGGAGGGAGGGAGGGAGGTGGGCAGGAACGACACGAGGGCGACTTATTGCGGCTTGTTCCTACGATTCCGTTAACCAGGTCAATTCAACCTTCCTTTGCCATACCCGGTTGGCGAACCCCGGTCACTGGCCAAGATAGGTCTTGAGATAGACGCTCGGCGGGCTGCCGAGCATGCGGCGAAACATGGTGGTGAAGGCCGCGACATTCTCATAGCCGGCATCAAGGGCCACATTGGTGATTGGCTCGCCATCGGCAAGGAGCGGCAAGGAAGCGAAGATACAGGCCTGTTGGCGCCAGGTGACAAAGCTAACGCCCGTCTCCTTGCGGAAGAACCGCGTGAATGATCGCCGGCTGAGGCGCATGCGATCCGCCCACTGGTCGATGCTCGCTGCCGCCGATGGCGCCTGCAGGAACTGTCGGCACAGCGCCGCGAGCTTCTCGTCGCGCGGAAACGGCAGGCCGAGCGGGCGTTCCTGCAGTCGGCCGATTTCTTCCAGAAGCAGATCCGTGACCAGTTGTTCGCGCCGCTCCGACATCGTCTCGTTCTCGATGCTGACGAGCGTATCGACAAGGCTGCCGGCGAGCGGATTGATTTCCATGACCATCGGCCGTTCGGCGCGCAGCAGTTCCGGCGCGAAGTAGATCGAGTGCATGCGCACGTCACTGATCATCTCGGCCGAGTGCTCCATACCGGCCGGGATCAGCAGGGCATGGCCGGGCGGAACCATCCACCGCCCGCGCTCGGTGCGCATCAGCACGACGCCGCCGCGCGCCCACCAGAGCTGCGTGCGCGTATGGCTGTGGAAGGGAACCAGAAGACCGGCGCTATAGTCTCGTCCGAGCGCCAGCACCGGGGCGTTTCCCGTCTCGACCCAATCGAGGTTCCGGAAGTGATCGTCATCGGGAAGCTGCGGCAAGGGATATCGGCGGATCGGCATTTGGCCCACTCACAAAAGAAATCGACCAGATCACAAAAGCAGGCCAATCGCAACCTCAGTACAGATAGCCCTTGCCGCATACAACCTTCGAGACGGCAAGGAATCACCCATGTCTACCGTGACCTCAACTTCCGGGATCTCGCCGGAAAAGACGGCCTTCTCCGTCATCCTGGCTGTCAGCTTCTGCCATATGCTGAACGACATCATGCAGTCGCTGCTGACCGCGCTCTATCCGCTGCTCAAGGCGAACTATTCGCTCGATTTCGTGCAGATCGGCCTCTTGACCTTTACCTTCCAGCTGACGGCGTCGATGCTGCAGCCGGCCGTCGGCATCATCACCGACCGCTGGGCGCTGCCCTATTCGCTGCCGCTCGCCATGCTTTCGACCTGCAGCGGCCTGATCCTGCTCGCGAATGCGCATGATTTCTGGGTCCTGCTGGTGGCCGCGAGCCTGATCGGCATCGGCTCGGCGATCTTCCATCCGGAATCGTCGCGCATCGCCCGCCTCGCCTCCGGCGGTCGCCACGGATTGGCGCAATCGCTCTTCCAGGTGGGTGGCAATGCCGGCAGCGCCATGGGTCCGCTGCTTGCCGCCTTCATCGTCATTCCCTTCGGCCAGGGAAGCCTCAGCTGGTTCTCGATCGTCGCGATCATCGGCTTCTTCGTGCTCTCCTGGGTCAGCACCTGGTATGTGCGCCATCGCCGCACCACGATGAGCCGGCCGGCACCGAGCCGTGCCCTTCCGCTGCCGAAGGGGCGGGTCATGTGGGCGGTCGCCGTGCTCGTGCTCCTGACCGCCACCAAGAACGTCTACATGGCGAGCATCTCCAGCTACTTCACCTTCTTCGTCATCGAGAAGTTCGGCATCGACGTGCAGCAGGCGCAGCTCATGCTGTTCCTGTTCCTCGGCGCGGCCGCGGCCGGAACCTTCCTCGGCGGGCCGATCGGTGACCGTTACGGCGCCCGCTTCGTCATTTGGTTCTCGATCCTCGGCGTCATCCCCTTCGCCTTGCTGTTGCCCTATGCGAACCTCTTCTGGACCGGGGTCCTGTCGATCATCATCGGCCTGATCTTCTCCTCGGCCTTCTCGGCAATCGTCGTCTTCGCCCAGGAGCTGGTGCCGGGTCGCGTGGGGCTGATCGCCGGCGTCTTCTTCGGTTTCGCCTTCGGCTTCGGCGGCATGGGCGCGGCCGTGCTCGGCATCTTTGCCGACCGGCAGGGCATCGAGTTCGTCTACACCATCTGCTCCTATTTGCCGCTGCTTGGCATCCTCACGATCCTGCTGCCGAAGATCCCCACGCGATAGGCTCTTCGCGCCGAAATCGCTTCCGTTTTCACCGGGCGCCGCCATGCGACGCCCGGTTTTCGTCTTGCGCCACAAGCAGCACTCGACACCCCATCCCCGTCGCAGCCCCACGTAATCATTCATCAATTTTTGCGCGCTACGGTCGTCTGACGGGCTTGGGCAGGGGTATAGAATGCAGGGGCGAACGGCGATTCCGGCCTTTCTGGCGACGTTGCTATTTGCAACGGCGGCATCGGCCGAGACCCTGAACCTGCTGATCTGGGAATCCTATATCGACCAGAAGATCCTTGATCGCTGGACGTCGATAACAGGCGTCGCGGTGCACCAGGTCTATTACGATAGCGGCGACACCCGCGACGAGGTGCTGGCCGATCCGAACAGCCGCGTCGATCTGGTGGTAACCGGCGAAAACAGCGCCGCCCTTTTCGGCCGCAAGGGCGTGCTCGAAAAGCTCGACGAGACCAACGTCGCCTCGCTCCGGGACTATGACGAAAGCTGGCGCAAGCGCTGCTCGGGCCGAGGCCTGCCCTATCTTTGGGGCACGATGGGCATCCTCTACCGATCGGACGTCGTTCCGGAGGCGCCGGCCTCCTGGCAGGATCTCATGCGCCCAACCCCGGCACTCTCCAAGCATGTCGCCATGTACGACGACCACAACGAGGCCTTCGTCGCGCCGCTGATGCTGCTCGGCCAATCGATCAACACCAACGACAGCGCCACCTTGAAGGCCGCCTTCGGCCTGATGAAGGAACAGGCGCCCTCGGTGCTCACCTACGAATATATCATCAGCTCGATCCAGAACCCGACGGTCAGCAAGGACATCTACATGGCGCTGGGCTACAGCGGCGACCAGCACGTGCTGAACGACAAGGCAGGTACGCCCGGCGTCTGGCGCTACGCCGTTCCCAAGGAAGGCACGCTTTCCTGGCTCGATTGCATGTCGGTCGTCGCCAAATCCCCGAACAAGGACCGCGCGCTCGCTCTCCTCGACTATCTCGGCTCGCCCGGCAGTGCTGCCGCGAACGCGCTGGCGCTCAACATGCCGACGGCAAGCCGGGCAGCCTATGCGCTCCTGCCGGAAGAAGTCCGCGCCGACCCCGCCATCTACCCCTCACCCGACATCCTGGCCAAGAGCCAGTATCAACAGGAACTGTCCACAGAGTCGGTGCAATTGCGCCGGCGCATCATCAGCACATTGGCGAACTTCCAGTGAATCTCGGCAAACGCGCGCTCATCCTGATCTTCCCCGTCGTTCTCGCTGGCTACCTACTGGCGGCAGTCTCGGTCCACGTCACGCAGAGCCGCTCCATCCGCGCGCTCGAACACGCCAAACTGTCGCAGCGCCTGGAACATGCGGCCGCCGTGTTCCAGAACGAGATCGGCCGCAGCAAGGGCTTCCTCAATGCGCTCTTGAACGGCAACTCGCTGCGCCAGTATGTGTCCGAAACGGATGAGAACTACCGCGCCAATGCGCTTGGTGTCAGGCTGCAGGAAAGCATCAAATCACTCCTGGACGACCCGACGGGCTACGTGTCGCTGGCGCTGCTGACTTCCGATCTGAAGACGGACTACTATTTCGAAAACAGCTGGGACCCCTTCGCCCAGATCGACGAGGCCCAGCTCAACCTCGCCCGCCGCTTGATCCGCGAAGACACGCTCGCCGACTGGACCTATCTTTACGAAGCGGGACAAAGACCACGCATCGTTTATTCCTTCTTCCTCGATCCGGTCGCCTTCACCCGGCCGCTGCCGAGCAAGAAATCGAGCGCTCTGCTCGTCCAGGTCGCGATCCAGCCGGACCGCTTCCTCGACATGCAGCAGGCGCTGAAGAAGGAATACGGCTCCGACATCGTGCTCCAGCCCTGGCCGCTGGCGATTACCGAAGACCTTTCGGCAAGCGTTCATCTCGGGCCCTCGCTCTATGCGACGCTCACGGTTTCGAGCAAACATTTCGATGCGCTGTTGGCCAGGCAGAAGATCCTGCTGGCGCTCGGCGCCGTGGCGATGAGCCTGTTCTCGATCTGGCTGATCATCATGCTGATCCGCCGCTTCATTACCGACCCGATCGCAAGCCTCGACGCCAACGTGATGGCGGTGATGGTGGGCGCGCGCGACGAGATCCGCGACATGGAGGAGAAAGGCGAGATCGGGCGGCTGACGGAAAATATCCGCGAATTGCATCGGCAGTCGGTGCAATCGCTGAAACTCGTGCAACGCAGTTCCTGGACCGACACCCTGACCGGCATCAGCAACCGCGGCCATTTCAACGCACTTGCCGCCGGCGCCGTGCGCGAGGCAATCGCCGCCGGCGAGAAGTGCAGCCTGCTGTTTATCGACATCGACAACTTCAAGTTCGTCAATGACAAGCACGGCCACGAGATCGGCGACGAGCTCCTGAAGACGCTGGCCGTCCGCATCGGCGAGCGTGTCGATGCCATTACCGAGCGGCGCGGCCAGAAGCCGGCCATTCTTGCCCGCCTCTCCGGCGACGAATTCGCCGTTTTCGTGCGATCGCGACCCGGCGACGGAACGGTCCGGGAAATCTCGGCCGCCATTCTGGGATTGTTCGAGGACGGCTTCGAAGTCTCCGACAAGCGCTACCCGGTGACCGCAAGCATCGGCGCGGCGATCTGCCCGGACGATGCGACCAACCTTGCCGAGCTGATTTCGAATGCCGATGCCGCGATGTATCAGGCGAAGACCAGCGGCAAGAACCGTTCGGCCCGTTTCTCGCGCGCGCTTCACGATAAGCGCACGCGGCTGCGCCAGATCCAGGACGAGCTGCGCGCGCTCGATCCGGACGAACAGTTCCATCTCGTCTACATGCCGATGGTCGACACCGAAGGCCGCGTCACAGGCTGCGAAGCGCTGCTGCGCTGGTACTCGCCGGTCCTCGGCAATGTTACCCCGGATGAATTCGTGCCGATCGCCGAAAGCTCCGGTCTCTTCACCAAGATCGACTGGTGGGTGATCAACAAGGCGATGTCCGATTGCCGGCAGCTCAAGGCGCTGTTCGGCCCGGAAACGGTGCTGGCAATCAACATCTCCTCGGCCGAACTGCACTCCAAGGCGATTGCCGACCATTTCTCTGACTGCCTGGAGCGACATGGGCTGGAGGCGCGTTCGATCGAGATCGAGCTCACCGAAACCTTCGCCGTCAAGTTCAGCGACCAGCTTCGCCGCAACATCGACGCCCTGCGCCAGAATGGCTTCCGCCTTTCGATCGACGATTTCGGCGCCGGCTACACGTCCGTGCAGCAGATCATCGAATACACGGCCGATACTATCAAGCTCGACCGGGCGCTGGTCTCGAACCTCACCGCGTCGCAGTCGCTGCCGGTGCTCAAGGCGCTCATCGCGCTCTGCCACGCCAAGGACGTCGCCGTCGTCGGCGAAGGCATCGACACGCCAGAGAAGCTCTCGATGCTGACTGCAGCCGGTTGCGATCTGTTCCAGGGCTATCTCATCAGCAAGCCGCTGCCGATTGAAGATCTCGGCATCTGGGCGCTGACGCGCACCGCCCGCTACGCGCACGACGAAGGGCTGGATGACGTACAAACTCGGCAGGCCATCGCCTGAAGGGTGGCGATTGCGGGAATCGCTGCCTGGACTCCCATTTTCCCTTGACCTTGCCGCCCTGCCGTCCTAACCGCAGCGCAGCAATTTCGGGATATCGGGGGCTGCAATGAAGGTTCTTCTCATCGGATCGGGTGGGCGCGAGCACGCCCTTGCATGGAAGATTGCGCAGTCTCCCAAACTGACGAAGCTCTATGCGGCACCGGGCAATCCCGGCATCGCCGAAGAAGCCGTCATCGTCGCGCTCGACACGGACGATCATGCGGCCGTCGCCGATTTTTGCCGCAAGGAAGCGATCGATTTCGTCGTGGTCGGTCCTGAGGGCCCGTTGGTCGCCGGTCTCGCCGACGTCCTGCGCGCAGCCGGCATCGCCGTCTTCGGCCCGTCTGCCGCCGCCGCCCAGCTCGAAGGCTCCAAGGGCTTCACCAAGGATCTTTGCGCCCGCTATGACATTCCGACCGGCGCCTATGGCCGCTTCACCGATGCCGAAAGCGCCAAGGCCTATGTGCGCGCCCAGGGCGCGCCCATCGTGATCAAGGCCGATGGCCTGGCAGCCGGCAAGGGTGTCACCGTCGCCATGGCGCTCGATGAGGCGCTCGCTGCCGTCGACGATTGTTTTGCCGGCGCCTTTGGTGCTGCCGGCGCCGAAGTGGTGGTCGAGGCCTATCTCGATGGTGAGGAAGCAAGCTTCTTCTGCCTGTGCGACGGCAAGACCGCGCTGGCGCTTGCCTCCGCGCAGGATCACAAGCGCGTCGGCGACGGCGATACCGGGCCGAATACCGGCGGCATGGGCGCCTACTCGCCCGCTCCGGTCATGACGGCCGAGATGATCGAGCGCACGATGAAGGAGATCATCGAGCCGACGATGCGCGGCATGGCGGAAAGCGGCCATCCCTTTTCCGGCGTCTTCTTTGCCGGCCTGATGATCACCGCCAAGGGCCCGGAGCTAATCGAATACAATGTCCGCTTCGGCGACCCGGAATGCCAGGTGCTGATGATGCGGATGAAGAGCGATCTGCTGCCGCTGCTCTATGCCGCGGCGACCGGCACGCTCGCCGGCATGGTGGCCGATTGGCGCGAGGAGACGGCCCTGACCGTGGTCATGGCTTCCAAGGGTTATCCGAGCAGCTACGCCAAGAACACGCCGATCGCCGCCCTTCCCGCGGCCTCGGCCACCACCAAGGTGTTCCACGCTGGCACAGCGATGAAGGACGGGGCCTTGGTCGCGACCGGTGGCCGCGTGCTCAACATCACCGCAACGGGCGCAAGTGCAGGCACGGCCAAGGACAGAGCCTATGCGGCGGTCTCGGCCGTTTCCTGGGAAAATGGCTTCTACAGGCACGATATCGGCTGGCGCGCCGTTGCACGCGAGAAAGCGTGATCCGGAGCGGAACTCATTTCCGGATCATTCTATTTTTACCAATTCTCCTGACGAGAAAGTAAGGGAGTGCGCATATTCTCGCCGCTAACAATTGCGGGAGAAAGCGTATGCGCCTGTTGCTGATCACCACCGTCCTCGGGCTTGCCGCCGGCAACGCAGAGGCGTCGTCGATCGAGGCGCTCGCGTCGGGCACGACCGACAACGCCAGTGTTGCCACCGTCTCCTGCGCCGAATGTCCGCCGCTGCAGTCGAAGAAGAAGGTGACCTATGTCGTGCCCACGATCGCTGCAGGCGACGAAACGGTCGAGCTCAAGAAAATCAACGGCGAGATGAAGATGGTGCGCACCGAAGCCTGGCTCGGTGGCTCCCCGGTTGTCTTCGTCAGCAAGCCTTCGCCGGAGATCATCAAGGCGGCTTCCGCCGACAGCGATGCCTCCCCGACAGTCGTCGTCTCGACGAATGCGGACGACCAGAACCCGGTGTCGGATGACGCGAAGATGATCGCGATCGACCAGACCGCAAAGACCGCCGCGGTCACGCCGATCGGCGCCTCCATGGGCGGCTCAGTTGCACCGCCGACCGAAGACGGCTCACAGCAATTTGATCCGTCCACCCTCGAACTTCGGCTAGACTGATCTCCTATCGGGAAAGTTCCCTGCCCCGCTCAGCTGTCCCCTGCATGCAAGGCTGACGGGCGTTTCGCTGCACAGCGAGAGATTGCGCCCCTGAGAGAAGCAGGGGCGCAATCTTTTATTGTGGGCCTTCCAATCCTTCGATCCGCGCGACCAGCGCCTCGATCTGCCTGTCCGAATAGACTTCGATGCCATTGCCGGCGAGCAATGCTGCCGCCACACCCTCGCCCGGATGGCGAGCGCCGGAAAAGCTGCCGTCATAGACGAAGCCGGATCCGCAGGACGGGCTGCCATCGATCAGCAGCGCAAAACGACAGCCGGTTTCCTTCGCCAGCGAAAGCGCGTTTTCGGCGGCCCGCACGAAGTCTTCGGTCACATCGCGGCCGTTGATCTCCACCACTCTCGCCTCGCCTTCGAGCACATCCTTGCCGACGGCGCCTGAAGCAATTTCCGCTGGCGGGCGCGGCACCGGCATGCCGGCAGACATTTCCGGACAGATGGTCACGAGACGGCCTTCGGCCCGCCAGCGATCGACCGCCGGATGAATGAGCGGTTTCGACTGACCGTCATAGCGGACGGCATGGCCCATGAGACAGGCGCTGACGAGGATCTTTGCGGGCATACGACTTCCTACTCCGAGGCCGGTGATGGTCATCAAGCGCGATCCCGACCCTACAGCGCCGCGCTGCATGTCTTCGTCCTCAAATCGAGGTCGATTTAAGGAGACATGCAGTGGGCAGCCACGCGCGTCAGATCCAGCGATCGTTTTCCGCCGTGCGTTCGCCGCCCTCATGGCCGGTGTTGAGGGTGCCGCGCGGCTCGATCAGCAGCATCTTCACCTCGCGCTCCGCATATGGCTTGTGCTCGACGCCCTTCGGCACGACGTACATTTCGCCCGGACCGAGCGTCACCGACCCGTCGTGGAAATCGATGCGCAGTGTACCTTCAAGCACGATGAAGGCCTCGTCGGTGTCCTTGTGATCATGCCAGATGAAGTCGCCCTCGATACGCACGATCTTGAACTGATAATCATTGAGTTCGGCAATGACGCGCGGCTGCCACTGATCGCTGAAGAGCGAGAGTTTTTCGGTGAAATTGATCGGCTTGTAGGTCTTCGTCGCGGTATCCATCGGCTGCCTCCATCTGTGTGATGGAGACAGGATATAGGTCGCCTCACGGCGACCTGCTTGAACGTTTGTGCGGGAGCAACAGCGGATGCTTCCGGCGAGCCGGCAGCCGACCGCTTCGCCTTAGCCTGCGATCTTGGAGAAGTCCGCGACAGTGCCGGTTGCTGAACGGATCAGGCCAAGCAGCGCCAGGCGGTTCGCACGGATCGCGGCATCGTCATCATTGACCAGCACGTCGTTGAAGAACTGATCGACCGGTTCGCGCAGCCTTGCCAGCGCTTCCATCGCCGAACGGAAGTCTTCCTTGGCGATCGCGTTGCGCGCTTCGCCCGAGCCGGTTTCGACGGCCTGGTGCAGCGCCTTTTCGGCATCGAGACGGAAGAGGCCGGCATCGACGGCGTCGGCGACGGTCGTTCCCTTCTTCTCTTCGGCCGCGAGAATCTGGGTCGCACGCTTGGTGCCGGCCAAGAGGTTGCGGCCTTCCTCGTCGGTGATAAAGGCCGTTAGCGCCTCGACGCGGCGGGCAATCATCAGGAGGTCGTCCGAATCCGACGTCAGCACCGCGTCAATCAGGTCGTGACGGGCGCCGAGATCGCGCAGATAGACCTTGAGCCGGTCATGGAAGAAGGAGAGCAGATCGGCGGAAACGTCGCCTGCAAGCGCCGGCTTCTGTGCTCGGAGAGCAACGAGCGCGGCTTCGAAGGCCGGGAGCAACGCCAGGCGCGCCTTGCCTTCCAGGATCAGGCGGATAACGCCGAGTGCCGCGCGGCGAAGCGCATAGGGATCCTTCGAGCCGGTCGGCTTTTCGTCGATCGCCCAGAAGCCGACGAGCGTGTCGAGCTTGTCGGCAAGCGCGACGGTCACCGCCACCGGATCGGTCGGCACGCGATCGGACGGGCCCTGAGGCTTGTAGTGATCCTCGAGCGCATCGGCGACCGACTGCTCTTCGCCTTGAAGCAGCGCGTATTTGTGACCCATGATGCCCTGAAGCTCGGGGAATTCACCGACCGCTTCGGTGCGCAGGTCCGCCTTGGCGAGCACCACGGCGCGGTCGACGAGCTTCTGATCCGCGCCGATCACCTTGGCGAGTTCAGCAGCAAGCGCCCGGATGCGGGCGACGCGTTCGCCCTGCGTGCCGAGCATGGCGTGGAAGGTGACGTTCAGCGCGTCGAGCTTGGCCATGCGCTGGTCGAGCGGCTTCTTGAGATCGAGAGCGAACTTTTCCGCGGACGCTTCCAGCGTTTCGAGATCCGGCAGGTTGCCCTGGTCGCGGTGCCAGAAATGGGCGGCGTCCGAAAGGCGGGCGCGCACGACCTTGCCGTTGCCGTGCACGATCTCTTTACCGCCGTCCTTCGCCTCGATGTTCGAAACGAGGATGAACTTGTTGGAGAGCGTTTCGGCGCTAGGTGCGCGGGTGACGAAGCACTTCTGGTTGGTCTTGATGGTCAGACGGATGATTTCCGAGGGAATTTCGAGATAGGCATCCTCGAAGCTGCCCATCAGCACCTGCGGCCATTCGACGAGGCCGGAGACCTCTTCCAGGAGACCCTCGTCCTCGACGAGTTCCAGCCCGTTGGCGAAAGCGACGTTACGCGCATCGGCAAGGATCATTTCCTTGCGGCGCTCGCCATCGAGAACGACCTTCGCCTTTTCGAGCTTCTCAGCGTAGTCGGCAAAGCGCCGAACCGTAATCGCCTCAGGCGCGTGGAAACGGTGCCCATAGGTAACGTTCGAGGCGACGATGCCGTCGACTTCAAACGGGATCACATGGGTTTCCTCGGTTTCCGAGCCGAAGGTGCAGACGATCGACTGCAGCGGGCGGACCCAGCGAAGCGCACCGGGCTTTGCCGACGCCGCGCCGGAGCGCATCGGCTTCGGCCAGGGGAAATTGCGGATGATGCCGGGCATCGCCTCGGCGATGATCTCTTCGGCCGGACGGCCCGGCTTGACGATGTGAGCGACATAGAAATCGCCCTTCTTCGGATCGCTGTGGACATGCGCCTCGCTGATCGAGGAGAGACCGGCGCCACGCAGGAAGCCTTCGATCGCCTTCTCGTTGGCGTCGGTGCGAGGGCCCTTGCGCTCTTCGCGAATATCGGCGGAGCGGGCGTTGAGGCCACGGATATCGAGCGTCAGCCGGCGCGGCGTCCAGTATTCGCGCGCACCCTCATAGGTCAGGCCCGCCTCGACCAGGGCATCGGTCAGCAGCTTCTTGAGGTCGCCGGCCGCCTTGCGCTGCAGGCGGGCAGGAATTTCCTCGGAGCGGAGTTCGATAAGAAGATCGGGCATGGGAGCGACTTTTTCTGTTCCTGACGGTTGCGGCGGACTTAGCAATCTCTGGCAAGAATGTCACCAAGCCCGTCGATGAATTTGGCGGGATGCCTGCGTTTGGGGCCGGTTTCACCAGCCGCCACCGCCGCCACCGCCGCCACCGCCACCGGAGAAGCCGCCGCCGGTCGAAAAGCCTGACGATGACGATTTGGGCGGGGGTGGCAGGGACGAGGTTATCGTGTCGGCCATCGAACCGGCAAATCCGCCGAGACGGTCGCCGAAGGTGCTCGAGCCGAAGCCGTCGCCGTGATACCAGCTCGGTTGATAGGCGACCGCCGCCGCCGCTCCCGCCGCGGCGGCGAGCAGCCATCGATCGAAGGTCTCTGTCCACGGTTTCTCGACGCCGAGCGCTACCGCATAGGGCAGAAGCGTCTCGAAATGCCGGGGCGACATTTCAGGCGCGCCCTGCATGTTCATCCGGTCCTTTTCGGCGAGCGTCATGTACTGCCTAAGCCCGTCGATACCATCCATCATCCGCGTGCCGAGCGGCGTCGGCGCACCCATCAGGAAGAAGAACAACACGTTGACGAGGACGATGGCGCCGATCACGAACAACAGCGGCAACTCATCGGTTTCGGCTGCCGAGTAGAAGACGGCTGCGAGGATCGCCGAGAAGATCGTGAAGGCCACGAAGCCGATGAAGGCGACCACCACGATCGACATGATCCGGCTCATCAGGCTCTTCTCACGGCGCAGCGACTTGCCGAATGAGACGGCGAGGATCGACACGAAGAAGGCGATGAAGACGGGAACGATTACCAGCGGCAGGCTGTCTTCGCTGAGATCGCCGAAGAGGAAGACCGCCGCGACCGCCAGGACCGACAGGACGACCCCGGCGACGATGTAGCCGCTGTTTGCCAGGTAGTACTTGCCGCGATGCTCGCGCTCCATGGCATTGCGAAAATCCGCACCGGTCGCCTGCACTCGTGTGCCATGAGCGCGATCGATCGTGAGCGTGCCGCCGGCCGCATTGACCGCGTTCATGACGGCCGCTTCGCCGGTCGGCAGTTTTTCGTTGCTTCCCTTGCCGGTGGCGGCGATGACGATGGCGTTCTTGAGATCTTCGAGAACCACGTGGCCCTTGACCGCGAGGTTGAGTGCTGCCGCCGACAGTGCGGTCCAGCCTTCGCCGGAAAAACCCTTGTTGTCGATGTAGTTGACCAGCGCCGGCGAGATGCCTTCCGGCGGATCCCAGCGCGGCACCATGACGCCGCGGTCCGGGTCACGCCCGACCCGCAGCCAGGCCTGGCTGTAATAGATGAGGACGAGGACGAGCCCGGCACCGGCGATGACAAGCGCGAGGTGGTCACGCAGCCACCAGGCGTTCTCCTGGCTGGAGGACGGCCTGATGATGCTGCCCTTCGGCATCTTGATGGCGATCGTCAGCCCTTCGCGCGGATCGAGACGGCGGGTGGTGGCGAAAAAGATCTCGCTGCCGTCCCGCGAGCCTCGGGCGTCCTTGCCGGTCGCGCCGTAGCCGCCGGTGAAGAAATCGAGTGCTTCCACCCTAACGCCTTCCGGCAGGGTCACCGTGGCGCTCGCCTCGTCGATCGGGAAGTCCCACTCCGTGCCGGTCACGTTCCAGTAGAGTTCGTCGTGATCGTCGAAGAAACGGATCTGCCGGCCGGTCTCGTAGGTGAACTGGAAGGTATGCTCACCCGGGTCCAGAAACACCTCGGCAGAACCGGTGTAGATGCGGACGCCGCCGCTGATCGACTCCGTGCGGTAGGGCTCCTCCTCGCCATCGCGCTCGACCGATAGCAGCTCGAAGTCGACCTTGCTGCGCTTGCCCTTCGCATCGGTGAAGGTCAAAGGCAGGTCGCGATAGATGCCGCGGCGGATCTTGTTGCCCTCGACCGTCGCCGTGATCGTCTCCGTCACGGTCATCGTGCCGTCCTTGGCGAGGTCGATGACGGAGCGATAGGCGGAGAAGACCTCCTCCGCCCGCCCGATGCCCGCCGTCGCCAGCAAAAGAACCAGAATGGCGAATGCGGCAGCGAGACGGGCCATGCGGATCAAGCTTTCTTCCGGTTGAGGGTCAAGTTCCGGTTGGGGGTCAAGGCGCGGCGATTTGATAAGTTAGAGCGGGATGCGGGCGGAAAACCGCATACACTTTTCCTCATCCGCTCTCGATCACGGCCGGTCGCCGGTGAATTCGACGCCGAGGGATGCGAGCGCGTCCCAATAGGCCGGATAGGTCTTGGCGACGCAGCCAGGGTCCTCGATGGTGATGCCGCGGATCTTCAGGCCGGCAAGCGCGAAGCTCATGGCGATGCGATGATCGGCAAAGGTGTCGATCGATGCCGGCAGGGTCTGGCCGGCAAGACCCGGGTCGGACGAGACGATGAGGTCGTCGCCTTCCTCATGCGCAAGACCCGGCCGGATCGCTGTCAGGCCCAGCGACAGCGCGCGCACGCGGTCGCATTCCTTGACGCGCAGATTGGCGAGACCGACGAAGCGTACCGGCGTGTTGTTGAAGGCGGCGAGCACCGCAATCGTCGGGATCGCGTCTTGCATCTGCGAACCGTCGATGACAGCAGGCAGGTTCGGGAAGCTTGAGATCACTGCATGAGCGCGCGCATCTGGCTGGGAGAAGGCTGTTGCCGGGACGCCGAGATCGATGGCGCCGCCGGTCAGCACTTCCGCCGCCCAGAGATAGGTTGCAGCCGACGCGTCAGGCTCGATGACATAGTCCGCCGCACGATAGCCGGTCGGGGCGACCTGCCAGACGGACGGGCTCACCTGCTCGACTTCGGCCCCGAAGGCGCGCATGGCGGCAACCGTCAGGTCGATGTAACCACGCGCGCCGATCTCGTCGCCGGCAAGCTCGATGCTGACAGGCCCCTTGGCGCCCGGAGCCGCCATCAGCAAGGCAGAGACATACTGGCTGGAAAGGCCGGCATCGATGACGACGCGGCCGGCCGGAAAGCCGCCGGTGCCCTTGACGGTGACCGGCGGGCAGCCGGTCTCGGAGGTAACCTCGACGCCGAGGGCGCCGAGTGCTTCGACCAGCGGCTTGATCGGGCGCTTGCGCATATGCTGGTCGCCGTCGACGACGACTGTGCCATCGACGAGAGCGGCCGCCGCCGTCAGGAAGCGCGTCGCCGTTCCGGCATTGCCGAGGAACAGCGGTGCAGCCGGCGGGAGCAGCTTGCCCGTGCTGGTCACGACGAATGTGGTTTCATCCGGCTCGCTGACCTCGACACCCATCGCCCTGAGTGCATCCGCCATGTAGCGGGTGTCGTCGCTCTTCAAGGCACCCGTCAATCGGCTCGTGCCTTTCGCAAGGCCGGCCAGCAAAAGCGCGCGGTTGGTGATCGACTTCGAGCCCGGCGGGCGCACATGGCCGCGAAGCGGATGGTCGGTCGGCAGGATGGTCAGCTTCTTCATGGTATCGGTGGTCATCGAATAGGTCTCTTGATGCGAATGAGCTGCGGCGGGAGCCCGCGGCCGGGATGTTCGTGGCGATCGGAACCGCGGATGGGAAAAGCTCAGAACTTGACCTGCGGCACCGCGCGATCGGCTTCGTTGGTGATCTCGAAATAGCCGGCTTTGACGAAACGGAAGGCGTTGGCGATCAGGTTCGACGGGAAGCTCTCGACCTTGACGTTGAGATCGCGGGCAGCGCCGTTGTAATAGCGGCGCGACATCTGGATCTCGCCCTCGATCGTCTCCAGTGAGCGCTGCAGTTCGGCGAAATTCTCGTTGGCCTTCAGATCCGGATAGGCTTCGGCAAGCGCGAACAGCTTGCCGAGCGCTTGGGACAGCGCGCCTTCGGCCTGAGCCCGCCCCTCGACATCGCCTGATGGCACGGCTTGCGCCCGGTTGCGCGTGGCGATCACCTCTTCCAGCGTCGACTTCTCGTGCGCCGCGTAGCCCTTCACGGTTTCGATCAGGTTGGGGATGAGATCGGCACGACGCTTCAACTGCACATCGATGCCGGACCAGGCCTCCTCGGCGATCTGCCGCGCCTTGACGAGACCGTTATAGACGAAAACCAGATACAGGATCACGACGACGGCGATTGCCAGACCGATCATAGGGTGCCCTCCAAAATTGCCCGGCCGAGATTAGCACCGGCTTTCAAGCTGCAAAGGCCTTTCTACCGCAATTGCGCGGAGAAACGCATTCCTCCCCAACTGTCGCTGCGAACGGAGGCATTGCGCATACCCCTCGTGAACACAGTGTTCGCGTGCGGCGTCCAATCCCTGTTCCTGCGGGAACGGCAGCATTGCTGACCTTCAGCCATATTCCAATCCAGAGAGCAACTCCTGGAAAACGAAGCTAAGGTCATGAAAACGTTCGCACCCCTCATCAACGCAATCGCCTTCACGGCGCTTTTCGTTGCCTATGCGAACGTGTCCATCGCAGAGGAAAAGCCGGTCGGTGTTCGTCGCGCCTTACAGACCTATGCGGGTCAGATCTACACCGGCGCCTACCCCACGCTGGACCAGGCGAGCAAGGCCGCCGCCATCGTCAAAGTTGTTTGATCAAGCAAGGATACGGCCAGCGATATGCTCGGCGGCCTCATTGGCGCCAAGCGTCGTTACATCGATCTCGACTACCGCGTGACCATTGCCCCGCAGCAATCTGTGTTTGGCCCTAAGGTCCAAAAGGATCGCGGGATCGGTCAGCTTGTTTTGCTTTGACCGCCCGGCCCGTGTCAGCCTCTTGAGATTTTCCTCGACATCGCAATCGATGACCACCGCCACGAAGCGGGCGCCGCGCAGGCGCGCAAGCTCGGCGTAGTCTTCGAAGGCGCGGGTGTCGGAGGCGTCATCCGAGAGCGCATCGGTAAAAACGACGAATTGTTCTGCCGGCGCCCTCGCCAAATGGTCCAACACACTCTCACGGATCGCCGCGCGCAGAGATCGATAGAGCGGTGTGCCGCGCGCAAACAGCGCCTCGGCCGGATTGATCAGCGTGTGGTTGTCGGCAAGCCGCGCGCCCAGCCTTTCGGCCAGATGGCGCGCGATCGTCAGTTTGCCAGTTCCGGGCCAGCCGTTGATGTGAACGACGAGGCCGGACCGTTGCGTGGTCAAGCCGCGTCCCGGTTGAAGTTCGCGCCACCAGCGTCGGTCAGCAGGAAGGCTTCGCCGCAGGCCTTGGCCAGCGTACGGACGCGCAGGATGTAGCTCTGGCGTTCGGTGACCGAGATGACGCCACGGGCATCGAGCAGGTTGAAGACATGGCTCGCCTTGATGCACTGGTCATAGGCGGGGAAGACGCATTTGTGCAGCTGATTGTTGCTGTGATCGCCGGGTGCGCCGGCCGCCAGCAACGCCTGGCACTCCGCTTCGGCATCGATGAAGTGCTGATGCAGCATGGCGGTGTTGGCGTATTCGAAATTGTAGCGCGAATATTCCTGTTCGGCCTGCAGGAAAACGTCGCCATAGCTGATCTTCTCGGCGCCTTCGCGGCCGTTGAAATTCAGGTCGTAGACGTTGTCGACACCCTGGACATACATGGCCAGGCGCTCGAGACCGTAGGTCAGTTCACCGGAGACCGGCGAGCATTCGATGCCGCAGACCTGCTGAAAGTAAGTGAACTGCGACACTTCCATGCCGTCGCACCAGCATTCCCAGCCGAGGCCCCAGGCGCCGAGCGTCGGGCTTTCCCAGTCGTCCTCGACAAAGCGGATATCGTGCAGCAGCGGATCGAGGCCGATCGCCTCCAACGAGCCGAGATAGAGCTCCTGCAGGTTGGACGGGTTCGGCTTCAGGAGCACCTGGTACTGATAGTAGTGCTGCAGGCGGTTCGGGTTTTCGCCGTAGCGGCCGTCGGTCGGGCGACGCGACGGCTGCACATAGGCGGCACGCCAGGGGCGCGGACCAAGCGCGCGCAGGGTCGTTGCCGGATGGAAGGTACCGGCGCCCACTTCCATGTCGTAGGGCTGCAGGACGGCGCAACCCTTGTCGGCCCAGTAGTTGTGCAAAGTCAGGATCAGGGCCTGAAACGAGCGCTTCGGGTTCATATGATCGGGCAGAGTGGTCATGGATCGCGTCCGGATTTCTTCATAAAAATTGAGCCGGACAGGTGCCACGCCTGATGAGAAGGGTCAAGCAACTACAGCGCCGGCCCGCCAATTAGACGCGCCGGAGCCTCCGCGCCCTTTGATCTCGCTACTCGTCGTCGCGTTTCAGCCTGTACTCACCGGTCTCCGGATCCTGGACCAGCGTGCCCTGCGCCCCGGTCCGCTCCTCGCGGCGGGTCTGTTCACGCTGGCGCGTCAATTTCTGCGCGTCGGCCACGAACTTGCGATAACCGAGCCAGAAGATGAAACCTGCGATCAGGAGCAGGATGAGTTGCGGCATTTTTCCTCCAAGGCCATGGCGCGCGGGCTAGGGCGTTTCCGATCAAAGGAGCCGGTGAACGCCCTATCTCATTGTTTCTACGCGATTCCGGGTGCGAAACCGTCTTACAATTTCGCTGGAATTGCTTGGGCTCAAAGCCCGAACCGCGCCCACAATGCCCTTTCCTCGATTGCTTCGGCAAGACCCGCTGCCGCCGACGCCGCCAAGGGCTCGACAAGGGCGCCGGCAACGGCCGTGCCGGTCTGCCGTCGGCCGAAAAGGCTGCGCACCGGCTGGATGAGTTCTAGCCGCGCCTTGTCGCCGTAACGCTTCTTCACCTCGCCGCGCAGATCGCCAAGACCGTCGATTAGCCCCAGCTCCAGCCCGCGCCGGCCAGTCCAGAAAAGGCCGGAGAAGATATCCGGATCATCGGCGAGCATCTGTCCGCGACGCGCCTTCACCATCTGGATGAAGGTATCATGGATGTCGAGCTGCAGGTTCTTCAGAAACGCGATGTCCTGCTCCTTTTCCGGCTGGAACGGGTCGAGCATCACCTTGTTTTCGCCGGCGGTATAGACGCGTCGTTCGACGCCGATCTTCTTCAGCAGCTCCGGAAAGCCGAAACCGCCGGAAACGACGCCGATCGAGCCGACGATCGAGGTCGGATCGGCGATGATCTCATCGCCGGCGAGTGCGATCATGTAGCCGCCGGACGCTGCAACGTCCTCGACGAAGATCAGGACGCGCTTCTTCTTCTCCTGGGCGAGGTCCCGGATACGCTGATAGATCAGGCGCGACTGCACCGGGGAGCCGCCGGGCGAATTGACGGAGATCGTAACCGCAGGCGCTTCCTTGATTGCAAAGGCCTTTTCCAGAAGCGGTGCCGCCGTTGCCAGGTTGAGCGCCGGCCGGAATTGCCCGCCGCCAGCCATGATCGCACCGTGAAGCCGGACAACGGGGATCGTCACGCCTTCCCTGCGAAATCGCCTCGGCAACAACCGTCTCAGGAACGCCTTCATTTCAACTCCTGCCTACTGGATCGCTTTGGAGCAGCGTGAGGAAAACGGCATGGCACCTTTCCTCATGCCGCTCCGATGGCCAAATGTATTGGCCCATCCATGGCATGTATGCACTGCCACGACAAACGCAATGCCGCATACGGTAAATCAGCGGCGGCGATAGGCGGCACGACCGTTGTTGAGATCGTCGACATGATCAGCGAAGCGATGCCCCTCCTCATGCATGACGAGTGGCGCGCGCAACACCAGCCGCTTGCGGCTCTGCTTGATCGCCGTCACCAGGATGCGCACGGCGTTTTCGCCGACGCGCGGATGCAGCGCCGTGATCTCGATGCCGCCGAAGCGGCGGCCGCAGGCGGCGATGATCTCGGCGATCGATTCCGGCCGGGCAATCAACGACAGTTGCCCGCCCGGCTTCATGATCGCGCCAGCCGTCTTCACCCAGACCTCGAAGAGCCCGTCGCTCATCGCATGGGCCTCAGCCTTGAGGCTGTCCGGCGTCTTGCGATCGGAAGCGTCGTTGAAGGGCGGATTCATGATCACGTGGTCGAAGCTGTCATCCGCCAGACCCGCCGCGACACGCGCCTTGCCGGCAAGCGAGACATCGGCCTCCAGCACCGAGACCCGCGAAGCAAAGCGGGCATTCTCAGCCAGCAGCAGGCTGCGACGGGCATACTCCGCCATGATCGGTGAGCGCTCCACCAGCACCACCTCCGCAGCTGCGATCCGCGAAGCGACGGCCATGCCGGCGGCGCCCGCACCGGCGCCAAGATCGGCGATGCGGCAGGGATGATCCGAGGAAACGAGCGATGCCAGCAGCATCGCGTCCATGCCCGAGCGATGTCCCTGCCCCAGCGGCTGAACGACATGGAACTTGCCGCGATGGAAGGCATCGACGGTTTCGGTTGCGGCCGCCAGCACTGGGTCCGAGTTCACGACCGCAACTCCGCCTCGAGCCCGGCGTCGATCAATATCCGCCGCGCGGCTTCCGCGTCCTCGTCCGCGACCAGAAAACGGCGGGGCAGCAGGCCGAGCGAGCCTTCCAGAATGCTCATCCCCTGATCGGCGATGAGACTTGCGATGCCGGCATCCTTCATCAGGCTCTCGGCAAAGGAGAGCACGACGGCATCGTTGGTACGGATCAATTCCTTCATCCGGCGGTTTTTCCTGTCCTATTTCAGCAAGCGGGACAATTCGCCTCTTGCCGCACGGGACACCCCTTCCTATTGTCGAAAGCGACAATGAAAACAGGAGTCCCGGTGTGGGCGTAGTGATACCGCTGGAAGACAGCAAAAACAAACAGGCGTCCGTTAAGCCGCTCGTCGACCTGACAGCGCCGGACATGGAGCGCGTCAACCAGCTCATCCTGTCGAAGGCCGGTTCCGACGTTCAGATGATTCCCGAAGTCGCCAACCACCTGATTTCTTCCGGCGGCAAGCGCCTGCGCCCGATGCTGACGCTCGCCTCCGCCTCGATGTTCGGCTATGAGGGCGACGCCCACGTCAAGCTCGCCACCAGCGTCGAATTCATGCATACGGCGACGCTGCTGCACGACGATGTCGTCGACGAAAGCGACCTTCGCCGCGGCAAGTCCACCGCGCGCACGATCTGGGGCAACCAGGCGAGTGTTCTTGTCGGCGACTTCCTGCTCGGCCAGGCCTTCCGCATGATGGTCGATGTCGGCTCGCTCGACGCGCTCGACGTGCTCTCGACGGCTGCTTCCGTCATCGCCGAAGGCGAAGTTCTCCAGCTTTCCGTCGCCAAGAACATGGAAACGACCGAGGACGATTATCTCCAGGTCATTCGCGCGAAGACCGCGGCACTCTTTGCCGCTGCCGCCGAAGTTGGACCGATCGTCGCCCAGACGAGCAAATCCGACCGCAATGCGCTGAAATCCTACGGCATGAACCTTGGCCTCGCCTTCCAGCTCGTCGACGACGTGCTCGACTATGGCGGCTCGTCGAGCGACCTCGGCAAGAATGTCGGCGACGACTTCCGCGAAGGAAAGATCACGCTTCCGGTGATCCTGTCCTACCGCCGCGGAACGGCAGAAGACCGGGCCTTCTGGCGCGAGGCGATCGAAGGCGGCGACAGCAGCGATCAGAACCTCGAAAAGGCGCTCGGCCTGATCAAGCGCTACGGCGGCTTGAGCGACACCATCGCGCGCGCCCAGCACTACGGCACGATTGCCCGCGATGCGCTGGCACCGCTGCCGGCGTCCCCCTGGAAGTCGGCGCTCACGGAAGTGATCGACTTCTGCATCGACCGGGTAAGCTGACGGGACCTCAACCCTACCGGGACGACCGACAGGATTTTCTTGCCGCATTGCGCCAAAAAAGCCATTCTGTTCCTCAAGAGTTGCGCTGGGCTATATGTGGCTGACTCCGGAAACAACCCTCAGTGGTGCGCAAGACCGAGCAATCGGCACGAAAGGTTTGACATGCGGCAAATGACGATCCTCCGCCTCCTTAGCGGCGCAGCACTGCTGGCTCTCGCCGCAGTCAGCGGCAGCCACCAGGCCTTCGCGGAAGACAAGGTCGCCGCTGTCGAGGAAAGCGAACCCTTTGACATCAAGACGGTGAATACTTTCGCCGGCGCCTTCCTCGCTGCCCGTACCGCCGATACGGACCGCGACTTCGCGTCCGCCACCGAGCTCTACAAGATCGCGCTGCAGTTCGAACCAAACAACAACGACGTCAAGCAGCGGCTGATGATCACCCTGCTGATGGCCGGCCAGTTCGATGAAGGCGCCAAGATTGCCGAGCAGCTGAAGTCAGACCCGGCCGTCGAGCGCATCACCACCGTGATCCGCGCGATCGAAGCGATCCGCAAGCGCGAGTATCGCAATGCGCAGAAGCTCCTCAACTACCAAGGCCCCAACGATCTCGACCGGCTGATGAACGGCCTGCTTTCCGCCTGGGCGAAGTTCGGCCAGGGCAAGCCGAAGGAAGCGCTGGCACAGATCAACGGCCTGGAGGGCCCCGACTGGTTCCGCGTGTTCAAGAACTATCATGCAGGCGCGATCGCGGTTGCCGCGGGCGACAAGCAGACCGCACGGACCAGGCTCAACGATGCCATTCTGGATCGGGAAGGCGGAAGTGCTGCGCCTGACACCTTCATGCGGGCGGTCGAAGCGCTCGCTCGTTTCGAGGCGCGCGAAGGCAACAAGCAGAAGGCGCTCGATACCGTCGCCGTCGGCGAGAACATGGTCAACAACTACACGCCGCTGCAGGCGCTGAGGACCGACATAGAGAACGGTGTTCCGCAGGAACAGCAGGTCAAGAATGCCAGCCAGGGTGCTGCGGCCGTGCTCTTCTCGATTGGTGCTGCGCTCAATCGCGACGGCGCCGAGGATATCGTTTCGCTCTATCTGCAGACCGCCCGCCGGCTCGACCCCGACAGCGCCGACATCCTCGTGATGCTCGGCGGCATCGCCGAAAACCTGAAGAAGCCGAACGAGGCGATCGAGCTTTACAAGGCTATCCCGGAGACCTCGCCGATGCGGCGCGTCTCTGAACTGCAACTCGGCCTGAGCCTGGCCAGCATCGGGAAAGTCGACGAAGCGAAGAAGCACCTGAAAGCGCTGATCGACGTCGATCCGAAGAACATCCGCAACTATCTCGCCTATGGCAGCGTGCTCTCCGACGCCAAGGACTACAAGGAGATGGGCACGCTCTACGACCAGGCCGTCGAACAGATCGGACCGGTGCCGAAGCGCAGCGACTGGACCGTGTTCTTCCAGCGCGGCATTGCCTACGAGCGCCAGAAGCTTTGGGACAAGGCCGAACCGAGCTTCAAGAAAGCGCTGGAACTCAACCCGGACCAGCCGCAGGTTTTGAACTATCTCGGCTATTCCTGGGTCGACATGAACATCAATCTCGACGAAGGCCTCGAGATGATCCGCAAGGCGGTCGAACTGAAGCCCGACGACGGCTACATCGTCGATTCGCTCGGCTGGGCCTATTTCCGCATGAACCGCTTCGACGATGCGGTGGTGGAACTGGAAAAAGCGGCTGAACTGATGGCCGGCGACCCGACGATCAACGATCACCTCGGTGACGCATACTGGCGCGTCGGCCGCAAGCTCGAAGCGGTGTTCCAATGGACGCAGACGCTTGAGCTGAAGCCCGAGGAAGCCGAGATCCCGAAGATCAAGGCGAAGATCGAAAACGGCCTGCCGCCGCTGAAGGAAGAGGTTCCGGCCTCCGCCGATGCCAAGGAAACCGCGCCGAAGAAGGTGACCCCGGAAGCGGAAGCGCCGGCGCCGGACAAGAAGTCCTGATCGATCCATGATTGATGACGGCATCGCGGGCTTCACGCTGACGCGCGCGGCGCCCGCAAAGATCAATCTGGCGCTCCACGTCGTCGGCCAGCGGGCCGACGGCCACCACCTTCTCGAAAGCCTCGTCACCTTTGCCGATCGCGGCGACAGGATCGGCTTTGCATCGGCAGACGCCGACCTCTTTACCGTATCGGGGCCCTTTGCCGCAGAACTGCCCATGGATGCCAGCGCCCAGGGCGGCAATCTGGTCCTAAAGGCGCGAGACGTCCTGCGTGAGGAACTGCGGTCCCGCAACCTCGCCGCTACCGGCCCTGTTCATCTGCATCTCGAAAAGAATTTGCCCCTCGCCTCTGGCATCGGCGGCGGCTCCGCCGACGCGGCGGCGACGCTTCTTGGGCTTCTCCAACTTTGGCACGCCGCGATCGAACCCTCCCGCCTCGATGCAATGGCATTGGCGCTCGGCGCCGACGTACCGATGTGCCTCGCCGGCATTCCTCTCGTGGCGAAAGGCATCGGTGAGGACATCACGCCGCTTGCCGACCTTCCATCCCTGCCCCTCGTACTGGTCAATCCGCTCGTTGCCGTTTCGACGCCGGTGGTGTTCCGGACGCTCCCGAACAAGACCAATGCGCCGCTCGTTTTGCCTCAGGCTTCGGGAACGCTCGACGCGTGGCTGGCGGCAATGGCAACGATGCGCAACGATCTGCAGCCGCCGGCGCAGCAGCTGCAGCCCGTCATCGGCGACGTCTGCCAGTCGCTGATGGAGGCCGGGGCCCTGCTGGTTCGGATGTCGGGCTCAGGCGCCACTTGCTTCGGCATTTTCGACAACGGTGAGCGTGCGGCTGCGACAGCGCGTACTCTTTCGGAGGCGCAGCCCGGCTGGTACGTTCTCGCCTGCAACACGATAGGAAGAGGCAAGTAGAATGGCTGGCATCGACGAAAAACGCCCCTTCGTTCCCGTCGGAATTGCTGTCCTCACGGTGTCCGACACCCGCACGCTCGCCGACGACAAATCGGGCGACACGCTGGAGGCGCGGGTGCGCGACGCAGGTCATCGCCTGGAAGCGCGCGCGATCGTGCCGGACGATCGGGCGCAGATTTACGACCAGGTGAAGGCCTGGACGCTCGAACCGACGATCGACGTGGTGATCACGACCGGTGGCACGGGCTTCACCGGCCGGGACGTGACGCCGGAGGCGCTGGAGCCGCTGTTCGAAAAGCGCATGGACGGCTTCTCCGAGGTTTTCCATCGGATCTCCTACGAGAAGATCGGCACCTCGACGATCCAGTCACGCGCAACTGGCGGCGTTGCCAACGCCACCTTCATTTTCGTTCTGCCCGGCTCACCCGGCGCCTGCCGCGATGCGTGGGACGGCATATTGAAGCAGCAGCTCGATTACCGGCACATGCCCTGCAATTTCGTCGAGATCATGCCCCGGCTCGACGAGCACCTCAAACGCGGTTAAGCCCGGATCCTCCACGTCCCATCGCACTTTCGGCCCGTCTGTTACCTTTGGAACTGACAGCCATTTTTCGTGCCTTTAGCGTCCGATCATCAGCCCACCGAAGATCGGACGCCGCACGTTTCTCTTCAGGCTGCAAAGACGCCTCCCCGCCGATATCCCCGGGCGGGGAGAACAAGGGGATACGACGTGCAGCCAGAATGCTGCCCGGCAAGAAATTTACCAGACAAGGTCATTTGAGAGCCACCTTGAGGTGCCGTCCCCTGGGACTGGCACCTTTTTAGTGCACGGTGGTCAGGAGCGTCCCGGCGTCGGCTTGCTTTCGGTGACGACCCAGGCCGGAACGAGCTCCGTCGAGAGTTTGCGGACCGCCCGGACATTCGTCATGTCGCCGAGGCATCGATTGCCATCGGCCGCTGCGAGCGCATCATGTTTGTTCACCAGGAAACCCGTTTCCAGCGGCTTTCTTCGCCGGATCAGGCGGCGGAAGAACGGTTTGCGGTGCATTCTGGAATCGGAGAAGCGCGCGGGCGCCCTGTTGAGCGAGACGTATTCGGCAAGCTCGTCGATCCACCGGCCGATCGGACGGGCACCGGGTTCGAGCAGCATCAGCCATTCGCCGCGCGCCGAACGCACGACGTCGCCGAGATTCCAATCGACGTGAAAGCGGCAGCCGGCCGCTTCCGCCACACGCGACGAGCCGTCCTTGGAGCCGTGATCGAGGACAATCACATCACTGACGAGGCCCTCCACGGCGCCGGCGACGAGCACCGACAGCGTCTGCACCAGCTCGGCTTCGTTGTCCCGCGTTTCCATGATGATCGTCAGCATAGCCCGTCCTACCGCATCACACTCACAATTGCTACATGCACTGCTGGCTTGGCTGAAAACCAAACCGGGGAGCACGAAACTCCAAACGTACTGCTCCCGCTTTTTGTTCTTGAATTGTTCTCGTATTCGCGATAGGAAAATAATCAGAACAAAACGGGATCAAAGATCTGATTCCGGGGAGATTCCAATGAACGAGCTGTCTCAGATCAGGCAGGGTGCGCTTGCGCCCGCCAATACGGCAGATGTCGCCGAAGCGATGATGAGCGCAACAGGCTTGCGGATCGATATCGACCGCCGCCGCGGACGCGGCGCCGGGCTCAACACGTCCGGCCGCTTCGAGCCGCAGGCGCGGGAAAGCTTCGACGACGGCTGGGAAAGCCTGGAAGATCTGCCCCCCTTCAAGACCGAAGTCCAGGTCGAGAAGCCGCGGACGGTGATCACCCGAAATGAATCTCCCGATATCTCCTTTGACCGTTCGATCAACCCCTATCGCGGATGCGAGCACGGCTGCATCTATTGTTTCGCCCGCCCCACACACGCCTTCATGGGCCTGTCGGCGGGTCTGGATTTCGAGGCGAAGCTCTTCGCCAAGCCGGATGCCGCGCGGCTCCTGGAGCGCGAACTGGCGCGACCGGATTACAAGGTCAGGCCAATCGCCATCGGCACCAACACCGATCCCTATCAGCCGATCGAAAAGGAATGGCGCATCATGCGCCAGATCCTCGAAGTGCTGAGGGACGCCAACCACCCGGTCATGATCGTCACCAAATCGGCGATGGTCACCCGTGACATCGACATCCTCGCGCCAATGGCCGAGAAGGGACTGGCGCGGGTCGGCATTTCAGTCACCACGCTCGAGCGCAAGCTGGCGAGGACAATGGAGCCCCGCGCCGCAACGCCGCCCAAGCGGTTGGAGGCGATGCGTGCCATTGCCGAGGCCGGCATCCCCGCCGGGGTTCTCGTCTCTCCGATCATCCCGGCGCTCAACGACCATGAGATCGAGCGGGTTCTCGAAGCGGCAAGGACGGCCGGTGCGACGGAGGCGAGCTATGTGCTGTTGCGCTTGCCGCTCGAAGTCAGCCCGCTGTTTCGTGACTGGCTTCTGCGCAACTATCCGGACCGCTACCGCCACGTCATGTCGCTCGTCCGCTCCATGCGTGGCGGCAAGGACTATGACGCCGAGTTCGGCAAGCGCATGAAAGGCGCCGGCCCCTATGCCTGGCAGATCGGCCGCCGCTTCGATCTCGCCACCAAGCGCCTCGGCTTCAACCCGACACGCCGCCAGCTTCGCGACGATCTGTTCGTGCCGCCGCTCGGAACGGGGGTGCAGCTCTCGCTTCTTTGAAGGTTTTCCGGAATGGCCTGCGTGATGGCTGTTCCGGGTTTGTGGCCAGCGATAGGCACCGAGGATGCCCGGGGGCAATGGGGGAGTTTTCGTTACCGCCCCTCAGGCAACCCGGTGTGAACGCTAGAAGGTCGCAAAACAGTTCCGGTGCCCCGCCCCCGCCTGGGGCATCGGCCATCCCCCCGTCCGCCGCCGCACTCGGACCTGGGGGCTTGAAGAGAATCGGTCGATCATGCGAATTAGACTTATGTCTCGCAGGTCGTCCGATTCTCCCCTTTTTCCCGATATCATCGAAGCACCCGATTTCAGTTTTGAACTCTCGGCAAGAGGTGATGGATTCTGGCCGGTCGCCGGCGCCGATGAAGCTGGTCGCGGCCCGCTCGCAGGACCGGTCGTAGCGGCTGCGGTCATTCTCAATCCCGACGCCATTCCCGAGGGCCTCGATGACAGCAAGAAGCTCAGCGCGCAGGCGCGCGAGAAGCTGTTCGACGAAATCCTCGCGACATCGGAGGTATCGATCGCCTCGGCCTCGGCCGGCACGATTGATGCCACGGATATCCGCAAGGCAAGCCTGGAGGCGATGCGACGCGCAGTGGCGGGTCTTCCCTCGACCGTACGCTTCGTACTCGTCGACGGCCGCGACGTGCCGCCCGGGCTTTCATGCCATGCCAAGGCAGTCGTAAAGGGCGACGCACGGTCGCTATCGATTGCCGCCGCTTCGATCGTCGCCAAGGTTACGCGCGATCGCATGATGGCTCGCGCCGACCTCGCGCATCCCGGCTACGGCTTCGCGCTCCATGCCGGCTACGCGACCGTAACCCACCGGCGCGCCATAGAAACGCAAGGTCCCTGCGCCCTGCACCGCATGAGCTTCCGGCCCCTGCGGCAGGATTAATGGCGGCTGAACGGTTCTTGGGAGCGCCGATTCTAGCTCGCCAGCTTGCAGAAGAAATCTTGTCTGACACAACAGCGCGTGCCCATAGGGCCACGCGCCGATGAATATGCGCGCGTAAAGTTTTATCGGCGTCACCGGCGCCTCG